>CANHLD010000179.1 GCA_947461325.1 Comamonadaceae bacterium | reverse complement strand
GGACGACCACACGGCGCTCAGCCGTGCCGTGCAAGACAGCGACAAGGTCTATGGCTGCTTTGTGTTTGACCAGTCCATTTTGGAGGATTTGCCCGCGCATGACCGCCGCGTGAGCTTTATCCACGCGTCGGTGACCGCGCTGGACCAACAGTGGCGCGAACAAGCCGCCGACCCGGACGCCGGCCTGATAGTGCGTCACGGCCAAGCGACATCCAGCATCGTTCAATTGGCCAAACAACTCGGTGTGCAAGCCGTGTTCACCCACCATGATGATGAACCGCAGTCGCTGGCACGCGATGCGCAGGTGCTCGGTGAACTGGCCAACGCAGGCATTGCGTTTCACAGCTTCAAAGACCATGTGGTGTTCGAGCGCAGCGAAGTGCTGACGCAAAGCGGCACGTCCTATGGCGTGTTCACGCCTTATAAAAATGCGTGGATGAAAAAAATCACGCCCGCCGATTTGGCCGAACGACGTACCGCTTCCAAGCCGGGGCAACTGCCCGCCATTCCTGCAGCCATGCGTCAACCGATTCCTGCTTTGAAAAGCATGGGTTTTGACACGGTGGATCTGGCAGCTTTGCACATACAAGCGGGCAGCGCAGGCGCGCAGGCGCTGGTGAAAGATTTTGAAAAGCGCATGACCCGGTACGAGGACACGCGTAATTTTCCGTCCGTCAAAGGCCCTAGTTATTTGAGCGTGCATTTGCGCTTTGGCACGGTCTCCATCAGACAACTGGCGCGTCTGGCCTACCCGCAAGCGATCAAAGGAGACGAGGGCGCACAGACCTGGTTGTCTGAACTGATCTGGCGCGATTTTTACCATCAAATCATGCACCACCATCCGAATGCCATGACATCTTCATTCAAAGTGGATTACGACGCCATCGAATGGGAAAAAGGCAAAGACGCCAAAGCCTTGTTCAAAGCCTGGTGTGAGGGCCGCACCGGCTACCCGCTGGTCGATGCGGCCATGGCGCAAATCAACCAGACCGGCTACATGCACAACCGCTTGCGCATGGTGGTGGCGAGTTTTCTGGTGAAGGACTTAGGCATTGACTGGCGCTGGGGTGAACAGTATTTCGCCCTGCATTTGAATGACTTTGATCTGGCCGCCAACAACGGCGGCTGGCAATGGGCGAGTTCCAGCGGCTGTGATGCGCAGCCGTATTTCCGCATCTTCAACCCTGTCAATCAAAGCGAAAAGTTCGACCCGCAAGGTAAATTTATCAAGCGCTATGTGCCGCAACTGGCGGGTTTGTCAGACAAGGATATTCACGCGCCTTGGCTGGCCAAGCCATTGGCCTTACAAGCAGCAGGCGTGGAGTTGGGCAAAACATATCCGCTGCCCTTGGTAGATCACGCCCATGCGCGGGCCAAAACCTTGTTGCGTTATTCGGTGGTGGCGAAAAAGAAAACGGCTTAAAGCTGCACCATTTCAAAGTCTTCTTTGCGTGCGCCGCATTCGGGGCAAGTCCAGTTCATGGGTACTTGTTCCCAAGGCGTGCCGGGCGCAATGCCTTCATCAGGAGCCCCGGCTGCTTCATCGTAAATCCAGCCGCAAATCAGGCACATCCAAGTTTTGTTCACAGCATTGTTTCCCATGGTTGAAAGCGTCACAGCCTGTTTAAAAGCGTGGCATAGAATGATTCAAAGTATAGACGGCCATGAATCAACTCATCACGCTCACAGACGAAGGCCAAACCCCCGAAATGGCGCATCCATGCGCGCTGACATTCAACAGCAATGACCCCAGCGGTGCCGGTGGTTTGACCTCGGACATTCTGGCCATGTCATCGGTGGGCGCTCATGTGTTGGCCGTGTGCACCGGCACCTACCTGCGTGACACAGCGGAAACTTTTGACCATGTGGCCATGGATGAAGATGCGGTTGATGACCAAGCGCGCCACATCCTCGAAGACATACCTGTGCAAGTCATCAAGGTAGGTTTTTGCGGTACCCCCGAAATCATTTCAGCCATTGCCGAGTTGTGCACCGATTACCCGGATGTGCCGGTAGTGGCTTACATGCCCAGCCTCTCCTGGTGGCAGGACGACCCTATAGAGGCCTACCAAGACGCTTTCATGGAATTGCTGCTGCCTCAAACCACACTGCTGGTGGGCAACCATTCCACCTTGTGGCGCTGGTTGTTACCGGAATGGGGCAGCGAACGCACACCCACCGCGCGGGACTTGGCCAAAGCCGCCGCCGAAAAAGGCGTGCCCTATACCTTGGTGACCGGTTTGCCGCAAGGTGGTCAGCATCTGGAAAACGCCTTGGCTACACCGCTGTCTGTGATGGTCAGCGAAACGATTGAACGTTTTGATGCGGTGTTCACCGGCGCAGGCGACACACTCAGCGCCACCGTGGCCGGCCTGCTGGCCATGGGCGACGACCTGGAAGCCTCGGTTGCAGAAGCCTTTAGCTATCTGGACGGCGCGCTGGATGCGGGCTTTCGCCCCGGCATGGGACACGCCGTCACCGACCGGTTATTCTGGGCACAAGCGCCTGATGATGGCGACGAGGTGGACGACCCGGCCAGTGCCGAGGACTTCTTGCCCGGCCACGACACCCGACACTGATTTTTTCAACATCACTCATTCACAACCATGACTGATCTCAACCAAACCTTATTTGACCGCGCCAAACAAGTGATTCCAGGCGGTGTCAATTCACCGGTGCGCGCATTTCGCGCGGTCGGCGGCACACCGCGTTTTGTCAAACGCGCCCAAGGCGCGTATTTCTGGGATGCGAATGACAAACGCTACATCGATTACATCGGCTCATGGGGCCCGATGATTTTGGGCCACGGCCATCCGGCCGTGCTGGAAGCGGTACAAAAAGCCGCACTCGACGGTTTTTCTTTCGGTGCGCCCACAGAGCGTGAAATTCAACTCGTTGAAGCATTATTGAAACTCATGCCCTCCATGGACATGGTGCGATTGGTCAGCTCCGGCACCGAAGCCGGTATGAGCGCATTGCGCCTGGCACGCGGTGCTACCGGCCGCAGCAAGATCATCAAATTCGAAGGTTGTTACCACGGCCACGCCGATGCGCTGTTGGTCAAGGCCGGTTCAGGTTTGGCCACCTTTGGCAACCCTACCAGTGCCGGTGTGCCGCCCGAGGTAGTGCAACACACGCTGGTGCTTGAGTACAACAACATCCCGCAACTGGAAGAAGCGTTTGCTGTCCACGGCAAAGAACTCGCTTGTTTGATGATCGAACCCATCGCAGGCAATATGAATTTCGTGCGTGCGAGCGTGCCGTTCATGAAACGCTGCCGCGAACTTTGCACACAACACGGCGCCTTGCTGGTGTTTGATGAAGTGATGACCGGTTGTCGCGTCGCGCTGGGAAGTGCACAAAGTGTGTATGCCAAATCCATTCCCGGGTTTGAACCTGATGTCACCGTTTTGGGCAAAGTGATTGGCGGCGGCATGCCGCTCGCAGCTTTCGGCGGCAAACGCGCGGTGATGGAACAACTCGCGCCCTTGGGGCCGGTGTACCAGGCCGGTACGCTCAGCGGCAACCCGGTGGCCACGGCTTGCGGTTTGGCCACTTTGCACGAAATTTCCAAACCCGGTTTCTTCGATGCTTTGTCTGCCACCACCCGCTCACTGGTCGATGGTTTGACACAAGCCGCGCAGAAAGCCGGTGTGCCATTCAGCGCAGACTGCGAAGGCGGCATGTTTGGCTTTTTCCTGCTTCCAGAATTACCGCAAAACTACGCCAAGGTGATGACCAGCGACAGCCCGAAGTTCAACCAACTGTTTCACGGTTTGCTTGATCGCGGTGTGTACATTGCACCGGCTTTGTACGAGGCAGGTTTTGTCAGCGGCGCGCATACTGCGCAAGACATTGCTGATACGGTGCAAGCAGCAGTTGAGGTGTTTG
>CANHLD010000178.1 GCA_947461325.1 Comamonadaceae bacterium | reverse complement strand
GTCTGGCAGCGGCGTAGCGTTTTTTTTAGAGGGCAAGGCGCAACTCCGGGGTTGTGATACATTCGCTATTCATAAAAAGAATAGCGAAAACGCTTTGAAAAAAAGTCTGAGTCACAGTATGTCAATACCTTGAAGGAAGTCAATCGAAATGAAATCATTCACTGATTCACACCGCTTGTTGCCGGTTAGCGTCCTGATTCTAGGTCTGATCTTCAGCAACCGGTTATGGGCAGCAGATGAGGCAGATATTCAGCAAGCCATAGAGCATGTGAAAAAACATGACAAGCAAGGCAGCGTCAAACCCAATGGGTTGGGTCTGGTATCAGCAGACGGCGAAAACAGCATCAACTTGACGGGTCTGGTCCATTTCGATGCGCGTGCGGTTCAGTCCGGACTGCCCCATTTGAGCGACAAAGACAGCGCTTCTGTGGCGGATACGTTTGAATTCAGACGGGCGAGGTTGGGCGTGAATGGCACCATGAACGCCCATATCGATTACGAATTGATATTGAATGCAACCGGCACAGATACGAATGTGATGGACTCCGGTTTTTTGAATTTCAACGCCAACAAGCAAGCGCAAATACGAGTGGGCCGGTTTCGACAGCCTTACTCGTTGGAGTCCATGACCAAAGATGCCAGCATTGATTTTTTAGAGCGCTCGTATGGCGATCAATTGGGCCCGAATAAATTATTGGGCGCTATGGTCTGGGGCGAACCCATGCCGGGCATGACCTACGGCTTGTCGCTGGCGCAGGCAGGCTTCAATGAGGTGACCAACTCTGACCAAATAGGTGGACTCGGAACCGGCCGCATCACCATGAACTTGGGTGAACTCAACGGCATGAAATCACAAGTGCTGCACTTGGGGGTCAGCACCAACCGTGGCAAGTACGAGATCACACCAACGACCAGCTTGGATACCGGGTCGTCTGCTTCCACCACGACGCGCGCCACATTGTTGACATACCGAACCGAATCGCGCGGCCTGTCCAATGCCTACCGGGTTCAACTCACCGGTGAATCTTTGTCTACTGCAGCTTATGGCGGCTCTGCCAATGATGTGGCCAGCATCAGTAAAAATTTAAATAATCTTGAGTTTGCATACGCCAACGGTTCCTTCAAATACCAAAGCGAATATTCCAAAATGAGTTTGAGTGCAAGCTCACCCACGACCACCAGCTTGAGCGCATACAACACCTTGAATGTCAGCACAAGCACCTACTACCACGAGTTGGTCTACAACCTCACTGGCGAGCAATGGGCCGACGCCTACAAGGGCGGGGCATTCATTGGCGTCAAGCCTTTGTCTAACTATCGGTTTGGTCACGGCGGCACCGGTGCCTGGCAAATAGCCGTCAGGTATTCTCGCTACACGGCCAATTACCCCGGAATAGGAACCAGCGCAGGCGGCACCACAGGCACTTTGATTTCAACTGGCGGACGTGCCGAAAATGCCGAATCAGCCCAAACCGTCACCTATGGATTGAACTGGTTGATCAACCCGAGCACCGCTGTGAAATTGAACTATGCCATGACATATTTTGACCGCGCTGTTTACATATTGAGCACCACCAATACCAACACCGCCACGGTGGAGAATGTCATTTCCCTGCGTACTCAAATCAATTTTTAATCTGTTGAAATACCCATCATGAAAAAGTTTTTATTCGCTTGGTTCATGTCTGCATTTACCGGCTTGATGCCAATGGCTCACGCCCAAGACACTACCGTGGTCCGCGTAGCCGCAGCGTCTGATTTGAAATTTGCCTTGGAAGAATTGTCCGCCCGTTATGAAAAGCAAACCGGTCAAAAAATCACGCTGGTGTTTGGCTCCTCCGGACAATTCACCACACAAATACTGCAAGGCGCGCCATTTCAAATTTTCATGTCTGCCGACGAAAATTTTGTCTATAAATTGTCGGATGCAGGAAAGACCGCAGACCGCGGAAAGGTGTATGCAATCGGCCGCATTGGCGTCTTCACACCCAACGGGTCCCCCCTCAAAGCCGACGGCAGTTTGAAGGACTTGGCGACCAGCTTGCAAGACGGGCGCTTGCAAAAACTGGCCATCGCCAATCCTGAACATGCGCCTTATGGTGAACGCGCCAAGCAGGTGCTGCAAAACGCCGGGTTGTGGAGCGCAGTGCAAAGCAAATTGATTTTGGGCGAAAACATTTCGCAGGCCGCGCAATTTGCGTTGTCGGGCTCAGCGCAAGCCGGCATCATTGCGCAGTCATTGGCCGTGGCACCTGCGTTCGCCGACAAAGGGCGGTTTGAGTTGATTGATGCGAAAAATCACCAGCCTTTGATTCAGCGCATGGTGTTGATCAAACCTGTGTCCGCTGCAGCGCAATCGTTTTACGATTACTTGGGCAGCGCACCGGCTCAAGCGGTACTGTCGCGGTATGGCTTTGCCATGCCTTGATACTCAGGAGAACATCATCGATTGGCAAGCGCTTTCACTGTCATTGCAACTCGCAGCGGTTACGCTGGCTTTGTTGTTGCCGCCCGGCATGCTGCTGGCGCGTTGGTTGGCCTATACCGAGTTCAAAGGCAAATACCTGATTGAGGCCTTGGTGGTGTTGCCCTTGGTGTTGCCGCCCACTGTGCTGGGCTATTACTTGCTGGTGTCATTCGGTGCGGCCTCGCCCTTGGGTCAGTGGTTGTCACAGCATGGCATCCAACTTGCATTTCATTTCTCCGGCTTGGTTGTGGCCTCTGTGTTGTTCAATATTCCGTTTTTGGTGCAGCCCATACAGCGTTCATTTGAATCGGTTCCTGCCAACTTGAACGAAGCCGCTGCCGTATGTGGGCTGGGCAGTTGGGCCACTTTCTGGCGGGTCGAGTTGCCCTTGGTTTGGCCCGGGGTGTTGTCGGCCATGGTGCTGACATTCGTGCATACCTTGGGTGAATTTGGTGTGGTTTTGATGATGGGCGGCAGTATTCCGGGTGAAACCAAAACACTGGCGATTTCCATTTACGACCGTGTGCAAGCTTTTGATGTGCAATCGGCTGATCGCATGGCCTTACTGTTACTCATCATGTCCTTGCTCGCTGTGGCGGCTTCGTTTTTTGCTACTTCGCGATTGACGAGGCGCAGATGAATACAGGTACTAACGGAAACCACAGCGCAGGTTTGCATGTCAGTGTGAATCAAAACTTACCCATGCCTTTGCAAGGCAGTTTCAGTTGTGATCCCGGTCAAATGCTCGCGCTCGTAGGTCCCTCAGGTGCAGGCAAAACGTCCATGTTGCGATTGTTAGCCGGTTTACTTAAACCCGAAAAAGCCAGAGTGCTGATAGCAGGTGAAACCTGGTGCGACACAGAGCAGGGGATTTGCTTGTCAGCACAACACCGTCTGGTGGGTTTGGTGTTTCAAAACTACGCATTGATGCCGCACATGAATGCCTTAGACAATGTCGCTCTTGCCATGTTGCATTTGCCAGTGAAACAACGCATACAAGCCGCCACCGACTGGTTGAACCGCATGGGCTTGACTGCGGAGCAACAGCAGCGTGTGCCAGCGATGTTGTCCGGTGGTCAACAACAACGGGTTGCACTGGCCAGAGCTTTGGCTAGAAAACCTAAGTTGCTGTTGATGGACGAACCGTTTTCCGCTGTGGATCAAATGAGCCGCCGAGGGCTTTATGCGCTGATTGCAGATTTACGCCGCGATTTACACATACCTATCGTGCTGGTCACACATGATTTGAACGAGGCCAGACAACTGGCAGACAAGCTGGTGGTGATGGATGAAGGGCAGGTGTTGCAAGAGGCCACGCCTGCGCATATTCACAGAGCGCCGCGCAATGCCCGCGTGGCAGACTTGGTCGGTATACCCAACCGCTTTCATGGCCGCTGGTTGGGCACTGGCGGGCCGCATGCATTGCCAGAGGGTTTCGCTTGGCTTGAATGGTTGTCGCACCCCGACG
>CANHLD010000177.1 GCA_947461325.1 Comamonadaceae bacterium | reverse complement strand
GATTGAGCAAGTCTGCCAAGACGAAGGCCGCAACCGTTCCGAACTGTTTCGCGAAGCGTTTCGGGTGTATTTGACGCACTCGCAAACCGGCCTGTCCGCACCGCAAGTGCTCACTGCACGTGAAGACCCATTCCGCCTGTTCTGGCCCCAGGGCGCGGCTCAGTCAGATAAGGTTTACGACCGCTTGGCGACAGAAAGCGAAAAAGACCGGTTGCTGGCGCAATGGGCGCACATGGTTGAAACCGAACCTGGGTTTGAAGATGTGCGTGCCGTCTCCGATGCCGCCGACGGCCTGGCCTCTGAGGCGGTCTGATGGACACGGACATACGCCGGGGCGACATCTACCTGATCGACTTCGACCCGCCCAAAGGCGCTGAACTCAAAGCCGGTTCTGAAATCATGAAACGCAGACCTGCCGTTGTGCTGTCGCGCGATGCCATCAACAAAGTGCGCCGCACAGTCATGGTTGTGCCCTTGTCCACCTCGCCGCAACCGGTGCCCGTGTTTGCAGTTCCCGTGCCTTCAGCCGGTCCGCAGTCCGTTGCCGTATGCGATCAAATCACCACCATCAACAAAGCCACGCGGGTGCTTAAACGCATAGGCAGTTTGTCCAGCGCAGACCTCAGCCTGATAGAGCGCAGCATCATGGACGCGCTGGCCTTGGCCTGAAAGCGCAGGGTTAGTCATGAAGTGCTTCGCTGCAGCCTGCTTACATAATCTCCTTGTGACCACCCTTTGGTAAAACGCACCATGAAGACAAGCCTTTTGACATCACCCTCCCGCCGTCAAGCACTGCAATCGCTGTCCCTACCGGCTGTGACCGCCGCAGTATCTTCGTTTTCAGCTTTCGCTCAAACAAGTGGTTTGCCTGTTGAGCAGGTCAAAATCATTTGCGGTTTTCCGGCGGGCGGCACAGCAGACATCACCAGCAGGCGTGTGGGAGACAAACTGACGGGCAGCAACTACACACGCAACGGCGTGTTGGTGGAAAACAAAACCGGCGCGGGCGGGCGCATCGCGATTGAGGCCGTTAAAAATGCGCCTGCAGACGGCAGCACGCTGTTGCTCAGCGCCTATTCCATGATGCTGATTTACCCGCACATTTACAAATCACTGAGCTATGACCCGTTCAAAGATTTTGTGCCAGTGTCTACCGCCTCTGTGTTGTCGCACGGTTTGGCAGTAGGCCCTATGGTGCCAGCGTCGGTCAAAACTGTGAAAGACTTTTTGGCTTGGTGCAAAGCCAATCCGGACCGCGCCAACTATGCGTCACCTGCTGCGGGTTCTACGCCGCATTTTTTAGGCGCACTACTTAGTTTGAACAGCGGCGTGGCTATGCAACATGTGGCTTACCGAGGCTCAGTACCCGGCGTGACCGACGTGGTCGGTGGACAGATCGCGGCCATGTTCACACCGCATGGTGATTTTCTAGCCAATCACCGTGCAGGCAAGTTGCGCATTCTGGCCACTTCAGGAAAAGCACGCTCACCCTTTGTCACAGAAGTACCGACGTTTGCCGAGCAAGGCTTTGCCGATTTGACCGTCGAGGAATGGTTTGGGTTTTTTGCACCCGCCAAAACACCGGCGACCATCGTCAACGCGGCCAACACTGCAATCAACCAAGCACTGAAGGACAAAGCCTTGGTCGACGGATTGGGTTTATTGGGCTTGCAAACTTACGGCGGCAGCAGCGAAGACATGGCCAAAGACATGCGCCGCTTGTATGACTACTGGGGGCCGATCGTCAAGCGCATAGGCTTTTCAGCAGATTCATGAACGACATGGCAGGCAATTACACTCCAGCGTTTAAATATTTCAAGGAAAACCCATGATCACCTCCGACAGCGGCCTGCAATACGAAGACACACACACCGGCGACGGCGCTTTGGCGGCAGCCGGTCAATATGTGTCAGTGCACTACACAGGCTGGTTATGGGTAGACGGCGAGAAAGGCGAAAAGTTTGACTCCAGCCTGGACCGCAATGACCCTTTCGAATTCGGTCTGGGCCAAGGCATGGTCATCAAGGGCTGGGACGAAGGCGTGCAAGGCATGAAAGTCGGCGGCAAGCGCACCTTGCTGATACCGCCAGAGCTCGGTTACGGCGCATACGGCGCAGGCGGCGTCATCCCACCCAATGCCACGCTGGTGTTTGAGGTGGAGCTGTTGGGTGTGGAAGACTGAAAAACGCCTGAGTGTATAAACCTGTCATTCATTTCTACATGGCAGGTTGTTCACTTTTTCTCAGTCTTATTTTGAGTCGGCTGTTCGCATTTGGCTTTGTAAAAAATTCGGTATCCAAGAACGTGCCGCCAAGCACAATGACACCTGTATTTTTTCGTCTATGGGTAATGCCGCCTCGTTCAACATCGCCAATTTGTACTCTTTGGCGATTTGCATCAATTGCAACTTGAGTTTGTCGTGGGTGGCCGGTGTCACATACACATTGAAAGTGTTGATCAAGTCTATGGGCTCTTCAAAGTTGTATGAAAAATAGTTGACGGATTCTCTGCGGGTCATACGCATGATGGGCCCATCAGGTATCCAGCTGAATTTTTTTGAAATTGTCAGTTTGAATTGGTTGCCGGAAATGTTTTGAACAAAGCCCATTTCCTCCAACCTCTGTAGCAACAATACCAATTCTGTTTTATTGACTTTGACTTTAGCCAAAATATCTCTAAAGGTCCAAAAATACATAGCGCTCACCGCCACCGCAAACAATTTTTTGTTATTGAGCAATTCAATTTCATGTTGCTGAGTTAAGAGTTCCAACAATTTCGGCTCTCTGGGCACACTACCAAATAAATCTTCCAACCGCAGCCCAGCGATTTGACAGATTTTTTCAAGCACTGTGAATGAACAATCTCGGGTGGTAAATAGGTTCTTGACCGCGGATTCGGTCATTTGCAGATCAGTAGCGAGCTGCTGTTCACTGATTTCTTGCATTTGCAATTGGAGTTGCAAGGTATTGAAAATGAATTCTCTGGACATGGCTTGGTACCTTCGGGCGACCGTTAAACATAAATCCTTTATATAAATATTTAATCACTCAATCACAATTATTTATTCATTTAAAACCAAATTGCCGCCAATAAGCTTCATCAATGAGAGTTTTTTTCTAATCAACTCCAGCCTGCCCTTGAATTTAGGCAAAACCCTCTCAACTAAAGGGCTGCCACTTTTTATTTCATTACCCATCAGCATGTCAGACCCCCAAAACCCAAACCCGTCCGACCCCACGGGCCAACCAGAGCCCGTCATGGATGCACATTCCACCCCTGCTTCCCCTGAACAGCCAAACCATCACTCGGATCCACTGTCAGACGCCCAAGCCGAACTGGCGAACTTGAAAGCCGCCAACACAGACTTGGCGGATCAATTCCTGCGCGCCAAAGCAGAGGTTGAAAATGCCCGCCGCCGCGCGGATGAAGAAGTTTCAAAAGCCCGCAAATTTGCAGTGGAAGCATTCGCTGAAAGTTTATTGCCGGTCGCTGACAGCCTGGCGGCCGGACTGGCCATCGCAGACGCCAACGCCGAGCAATTGCGCGAGGGTTCCGAGGCCACTTTACGCCAACTCAAAAGCGCGCTCGAGCGTCACAAAATCATTGAAATCAACCCCGAGGCCGGAGCCAAATTCGATCCGCACCAACACCAAGCTATTTCAGTGGTTCCCGCTGAGCAGGAACCTAATACTGTGGTCACCGTGCTGCAAAAGGGTTACCTCATCGCTGATCGGGTACTGCGCCCGGCCCTGGTGACTGTCACCGCCCCCAAGTAATTCACATTCGGCGCACTTGAAATCCACCGACTTATCCACAACTGTTCAACATCGTATTTAAGAAATGAAACGGCTGCCTTCGGGGGCTGAATCTCACAGGAGAAAAAAATGGGAAGAATCATTGGCATTGACCTCGGCACCACCAATTCACGCGTGGCCATCATGGAAG
>CANHLD010000176.1 GCA_947461325.1 Comamonadaceae bacterium | reverse complement strand
TCAGGGCCGATGGCTTCACCTGCGGTGTAGGCCACTCGCACCCGGGACATGCCGAGGTTGTTGCGCAAGGGTCCGTACACCATCAAATTTCCCAGCCCATACATCAGGGAGTTCCACAAACCAATGGGTTCGCCGTCGATGCGGCGCGGCCCAACCTTGCGAGCCAAGTCCATGAAGTACTTGAACATGGCCCGCTTGGGCGCACTTGCGTCTTCCATGCGGATCATCACTTGCGTGAGCAAGCCTTCAAACACACGCGGCGGTGCAAAGTAATAGGTCGGCCCGACTTCTTTCAAATCGATGGTCACCGTTTCAGTGGACTCAGGGCAATTGACCACATAACCGCAGCACAACCATTGGGCATAACTGAAGATGTTTTGACCAATCCACGCCGGCGGCAAATAGGCCAGCACTTCTTCATGGCTGGTGAGTTTGTCAAAGTCGGCGCCAGCCTTGGCACGGTCTAACAAACTGCGGTGCGTGTGCACCACGCCCTTGGCGTTGCCGGTGGTACCTGAGGTGAAAAACATGGCGGCCACATCATCGGGCTTTCCCAAGTCTGTTTGTTGTTGCACAAAGTCAGGCTGTGCGCGCACCAGCAAAGCGCCATCGCTCAACACCTGCTCCAAGCCGCACAAGCCTTGCGACGGGTAATTGCGCAAACCGCGCGGGTCGTCGTAATAAATACGTGTCAAGCTCGGGCAGTCAGGCTGTATCTCCTGCAACTTGTCGACCTGCTCCTGGTTTTCCACCACAGCAAAACGCACCTCGGCATTGTTGATCGGAAATACATATTCCGTGGCCACCGCGTCTTGGTACAGCGGCACGGGAATAGCACCCAGCGTTTGCACAGCCAGCATGGCGGCAGACAACCTCGGGCGGTTGGCACCGACGATGAGCACGTGCTCGCCGCGTTGCAAACCGTCGCGTGCCAGCACCTGAGCGATTTGCCCGACCATGGCGTGCAAGTCCGCCCAATTCAGGGTTTGCCAAATGCCATATTCTTTTTCGCGCAGCGCAGCGTCACCCGGGCGCTGGGTGGCGTGTTGCTGTAATAAACGAGGGAAAGTGGTGTTCATCAGTCGGCCATGGTCACAACAAGCACCCATGGCTTGTCACAAAGGTTGCGAATATTAGAGCTGTGTTTGACGTTATTTTGTCTTTCCAACGACAATCTAGGGTAGACACCTAGAAACCGATATGGAATTCAAACCAGCGACATGGCTCAAGACCTGACTCTGCATCAGCGAAGACGCGCACCTAATTCGCAAGAACTGGCCGGTATTCCTTGGCTGGACTGGTTGAGCGAGAGTGAACGCTTGCAAACCGTCCCGCGCATCGTCGTCGGTGACGCGCAAACCGGTGACGTGGTCTGTCGTATCGGTCGCGCGCCCACCTACTGGTTCGGCGTCATCGATGGCTTGCTGAAAATGAATATCGATACCGACAAAGGCGACAGCCTGACTTTCACCGGCGTCTCGCGCGGCGGCTGGTTTGGCGAAGGAACGGCTTTGAAACGCGAGCCCTACCGTTACAACGTCAATGCTTTGCGCGCCAGTGTGGTGGCGGGTTTGCCGATCGACAGTTTCCATACCTTGCTGTCCGAGTCCATCGGTTTTAACCGTTTCATCATGAACCAGTTGAACGAACGACTCGGGCAGTTCATCGCTGCGCGGGAAATCGACCGCATCAACAACCCGGACTTGCGCGTGGCCCGCAACCTCGCGGCCTTGGTCAACCCGGTGCTGTTTCCGGGCGTAGGCGAATTGCTCAACATCACTCAGCAAGAACTGGGTTATCTGGTGGGTTTGTCTCGGCAACGCGTGAACGTGGCGCTCAAACGGCTGGAAGCAGCGCAATGGATCAACGTCACTTATGGCGGCATACACATATTGAATTTGCCCGCGCTGCGAAGCCATA
Source organism: Comamonadaceae bacterium (assembly GCA_947461325.1). Taxonomy (GTDB): domain Bacteria; phylum Pseudomonadota; class Gammaproteobacteria; order Burkholderiales; family Burkholderiaceae_C; genus Limnohabitans. The sequence goes on along the minus strand of CANHLD010000176.1, from coordinate 2,043 downwards.
CACTGGGCCTCACATGAACGACACCACCACCATCAGACTGAACAAACGCATGGCCGAACTCGGCATCTGCTCGCGCCGCGAAGCGGACGACTGGATCGCCAAAGGTTGGGTCAAGGTCAACGGCGAAACCGCGGTGCTGGGCAAACCGGTCAGTCCCTTGGACCGCATCGAAGTAGATGCATTGGCACGCGGACAGCAAGACAAGCAAGTGACGATTTTGTTGCACAAGCCCATGGGCTACGTCAGTGGGCAGGCCGAAGACGGCCACGAACCGGCCATCAACCTGATCGAAGCACGCACGCATTGGCGCGAAGACCGCTCGCCCATCCGTTTTGCGCCGCGCCAGCGCATGGGCTTGGCACCTGCCGGTCGCCTGGATATTGATTCGGTCGGTCTGCTGGTGTTGACGCAAGACGGCCGCGTAGCGCGGCAGTTGATTGGCGAAAACTCCGGCGTGGAGAAAGAATATTTGGTGCGGGTGCAATACGGGCGTTTGCCCGCAGGCGAAGTGCAAACCGATGTGCAGTCTCTGTTTCCGGCAGACCAACTGGCTTTGCTGCGCCACGGTTTGTCACTGGACGGCCAAGCCCTCAAACCGGCGCAGGTGGAATGGCAAAACCCCGAGCAACTGCGCTTTGTGCTGACCGAGGGTAAAAAGCGACAAATTAGGCGCATGTGTGAACTGGTGGGTTTGACCGTGGTCGGCTTGAAGCGGGTGCGCATAGGCCGGGTGAAACTGGGTCAACTGCCCGTGGGTCAATGGCGGTATTTGGGGCGGGACGAATCTTTTATTTGAGTTTGACAAAACGCAAATTGGCTTCGTTGTACAAATGTATAGGCATGACCATAAAGGCCATGCCAGTAGCGCTGATCTTTTCCTGCACCTTGCCATTGCCCTGAGTGTCCAGCCCCAAAACCGTGTTTTGCGTGGTGATCCCGATCATGGGTTCTCCGGATTGGGTACCGGCCACACGAGTCTTTGAGAGGATTTCAAGTTGCCCGTTACGCAGTTCAAAATGTTGGCCACGAACAAACGAAGTTGCTTTGATTTCACTGCCACTTGCGGATTGAGCCACGACTTCCAAGGTGTCTTTGTTTAAAAGAGATACCTTGACGGTTTCGACTTCTGCATGGATGTTTGGATTTTCATCCGCCCAAAGAATTGCACTCAAATAACGGGGTGCAACATTGGGGTCGATGGGTTCTGCGCGGTTTTTATAAAGCCCGGCCAGTTCTGACAAGCTTTGCGTTTGGGCGTATGGAGTGGAATCTTCATTTTTTTGTATGCCTACACAAGCCTGCAAACATAAAACACAAAACCACAAAACAATACTTAAAAACCTCATAGACGGCTCCGTATCAATTATTAAATTTGAAAAAAGCCAATAATAATAGTTCTTTTTAGTGATTTTTTTATATTTTGTGATTTTTTTGCGGTAATTTTTGACTTGATTTCACCGGGCTTTGCCCCATATCCCCTGCATCCAATCTTTTTATTTGTCAGCACATGTCAAAACACACCCATTCCTTCCAAGCCGAAGTCGCCCAGTTACTGCACTTGGTCACCCATTCGCTTTACTCCAACAAAGAAATCTTTTTGCGCGAGCTGGTGTCCAACGCCTCAGACGCTTGCGACAAGCTGCGCTACGAAGCGCTCAATACGCCAGCCTTGTTTGAGGACACCCCAACGTTGGAAATCAAAGTGGCTTTTGACAAAGCCGCCAAAACCTTGACCATCAGCGACAACGGCATTGGCATGAGCGAGCAAGAAGCGATTGACCATTTGGGCACCATCGCCAAAAGCGGCACCCGCGACTTCATGAGCAAACTCTCCGGCGACCAACAATCGGACGCCAAAGACCAAGGCGCCTTGATTGGCCAGTTCGGTGTGGGTTTTTATTCGGGCTTCATCGTCGCGGACAAAATCGTGGTGGAAACACGCCGCGCCGGTTTGCCCGCCGAGCAAGGCGTGCGCTGGACCAGCGGCGGCAGTGGCGACTTTGAGGTGGAGGCCATCACCCAGAAAGAGCGCGGCACGCACAT
>CANHLD010000175.1 GCA_947461325.1 Comamonadaceae bacterium | reverse complement strand
TTGACCTTTTTCGCCATTGACAGATGAAATTTGGATGATGCGTCCCCAGCCTTTGTCCACCATGCCCGGCACGACTTGTTTGGTCACGTTGAACATGGCGTTCAAGTTGGTGTCGATCACAGCTTTCCAATCCTCTGGAGTCATTTTCAGGAACATGCGGTCACGCGTGATACCGGCGTTATTGACCAGCACATCAATCACGCCATGCTCTTGAACAGCCTTGGTGAAAGCCGCCGTGGTTGATTCCCAGTCGGCCACATTGCCGACCGAGGCGTAAAAGGAATAGCCCAGGGCTTTTTGCTCTCCCAGCCATTTGTCAAAGTCACGGCTGGGTCCGCAACCCGCGATGACTTTGTAGTCCATTTGGTGAAGCCGATGGCAAATGGCGGTTCCGATGCCGCCCATACCACCAGTGACGTAAGCAACTTTTTGACTCATGGTTTGTCTTTCTTTGAGGTTTTAAAAAATATCTTGTTCAATCCGCCTTGACTTTCACATACCTGCCGGGCGCGGGTTCTATGGCCTTGTGCTTTCCTCGACCATAATTTTTAGGGGCTGCAACCTGCTGTCCCGCGTGTTTTTTCAGCCATGCATACCAATCTGGCCACCAACTGCCGGTTTTTTCCGTGGCAGTGTCAACCCATTCATTCAGGGTTGCAGGGTATTCTGAATTTTTGCTGACCCAGTGGCTGCGCTTGCCCGAGGCCGGTGGATTGATCACGCCAGCGATATGGCCGGATGCGCCCATGACAAAACGCTTGGGGCCGGGAAACACATGGGTAGACGCATAGGCAGCGGTGATGGGCACGATGTGGTCTTCACGCGATCCGTAGATATAGATGGGTAAATCGACTTTACGCAAATCTACTTTCTCGCCGCAAATGACTGCTTGGTTCGGCTTAACCAGTTTATTTTCCAGATAGGTGTTTCGCAAATACCACGCATACAAGGGGCCGGGCAAATTGGTGGCGTCGCTGTTCCAGTAGAGCAAGTCAAAAGGCGGTGGCGTTTCGCCCTTGAGGTAGTTGCCCACCACGTAATTCCACACCAAATCGTTCGGGCGCAGAAAACTGAAGGTCGAAGCCATGTCGCGCCCCGCCATCAAACCACCTTTTGAAAATTGAGCTTCGCGGTATTGCACAAAAGCTTCATCAATGAACACATCAAGCACACCTACATCTGTGAAATCCACCAAAGTTGTGAGCAAGGTGGCACTGCCGACTGGATCTTCACCACGCGCAGCCAACACAGCCAAAGCACTGGTAAGCAAGGTGCCGCCGACACAAAAACCCAAGGCGTTGATTTGCGGCATGTTGCCGATGTCCTGCGCGACTTTGATGGCCTGTATCACGCCTCTTTCCACATAGTCATCCCAGGTGGCGTGACCCATGCTCGCGTCTGGATTGCGCCAACTGACCACAAAGGTGCGGTGCCCCTGCTCCACCACATGGCGGATAAAAGAATTGGTCGGTTGCAAATCGAGGATGTAAAACTTGTTGATACTGGGCGGCACCAGCAGAAATGGCCGCTGGTAAACCTTGGCGGTCAAAGGTTTGTATTCAATGAGTTGAAAAATATCGTTCTCAAAGACGACGGCGCCCTCGCTAGTGGCCACGTTTTTTCCCACCTCAAATTTGCTCTCATCTGTCATAGACACATGGCCTTGCTGCATGTCGTGCAACATGTTTTGCAAGCCTTGGACAATGCTTTCGCCTTTGCTGTCTATGGCTTTTTGCTGAGCTTCAGCGTTGAAAGCCAAAAAATTACTGGGGGAAGAAGCAGCTACCCATTGCTCGACGGAAAACCGAATGCGAGCGCGGGTTTTGTCGTCGGTGTCGACCATATCGCTCATGGCCATGAGGGTGCGGGCATTTAATAAATAGATGGCGGCATTGAAAGCCGCAACGGGATTATGTTGCCAAGCTTCACCGGCAAAGCGTCTGTCTTTAAGCACCGGATTGCTCTGTAAACCTTGTTGCCAAAGTTGCTTCATTTCCTCAGCGTAATCTGACTGAAGCTTTGCCAATTGGTCTGGAGGGAAACTCAAGATGGGTAGTGACTTCATGTTAGTAGAGGAAAGTCTGATTGAGATTCATCTTAAGCGATCAACCCCAACAAATCACTGACAAATTTCAAGCAAGCGCAATACCGGCGGCAAACCTGCCGCTGACCCCATCCCGGCGGTGGGAAAAGTATGTTTGCTTTTGTGTGAACGTGCACCAAATCAAGGAGCTGTCATTGCCCTGAATGTCCGCCACGCCGTGTTCAAGCAACCGGTGTCTGGCCAGCCAGGCCAGGTCTGCTAAGTACTTACCAGGTTTCTCTAATGACTTGAATGCTTTCTCGCATCGGACATCCGCTGAGCAAAAAGCAATCTTGACATCCTCGCCCACCTCGAAGGCAGTAGGCCCGATACAAGGCCCCAGCCATACCTTGACCTCGCCCAAGTTTCCAAAATGAGCCAATTGCTTTAAGGTGTTTTCCAGGACACCTGAGGCCAAACCGCGCCATCCGGCATGGGCTGCAGCTACGACACGGGCGTTTGGCAAATAAAAAAGCACGGGCAAACAATCGGCCACCATGATGGTGCATGCTTGACCTGCTTCAGCGCTCCAACATGCGTCGGCCAGAGGAACTTCTCTTGCGGCTAAGTGGTCTATGCATACCAGTTCTGTGCCATGAACTTGACGCATGAACACCGGTGTTACGCCCCAAACCTCTGCCAACAAGCGCCGGTTTTCAGCAACGCTCAGCGGGTCATCACCCACATGATCACCCAAATTCAGGCCGTCATAAGGCGCGACTGAAACTCCGCCTTGTCGCGAACTGCAAAACAGCCGGCTACCGGGCCAGTCAGGGAGTTCAGGCTTCAAAGTCCGGGCAAGCACTGGGCTGGGCTTGTTGAAACGCAGGTTGGGCCATGCAGGCATCAAAAACAGCCATGGTTTTGTCAAGACTGTTCAAGTCCACTTTGAACCGCTGAGCGTTGAATATCTGAGGCACCAGAGCGCAGTCAGCCATGCCGGGTGTCTCGCCATGGCAGAACTTGCCACTCGGCGAGTGGGCCAGTTGCTTTTCAAACGCCAGCAAGCCTAAGCGCACCCAGTGTCTGTACCAAGTGTTTTTCGTGTCTTCGTCGAGTTTCAAAGTCTGGCTCAGGTATTTCAACACCCGCAAGTTGTTCAAGGGGTGTATTTCACTGGCGATGGACTGCGCCAAGGCGCGCACTCGCACGCGTCCAGCAGCGTCAGAGGGTAACAAAGCAGGTTCGGGTCGGGTTTCCTCCAAATACTCGATGATGGCTAGGGATTGGGTCAGTCGCAATCCATCAATCTCGAGAAGAGGCACCAAACCATCGCTGTTGATTGCCGTGAAACGGTCTTGCAATTGCTCGCCTTTGGCTAAATGCACGGACACATATTCATAGGGCAAGCCTTTGAGTGCCAAGGCAATTCTGACCCTGAACGAGGCGGAAGAGCGGAAGTAATTGTGTAATTTCATTCCGTTAGGATAACCTCAGTCCATGGGCCACCCAACTGCTCTCAGACTCACCTAAACTTCAGGCTTTGCACGCATCAGCCCGCCCTCACACCTCAACTCCACATGCCCTACTCAGTTCCCGCCACCTTCAAACACTGCAAAAACTGCGGCACAGCGGTGGTTCAGCGCTTGCCGGATGACGGTGACACCCGCATACGTGCGGTCTGTCCGGCATGTCACACCGTGCATTACGATAATCCGCTGAACGTCGTGGGCACGATACCTGCATGGGAAGACAAGGTATTGCTATGCAAGAGAAACATAGAACCGCGCAAAGGTTTTTGGACATTACCTGCCGGCTTCATGGAACTTCGCGAAACACTGGCCGAAGGTGCAGCACGCGAAACTGACGAAGAGGCTGGAGCTCTGATTGAAATGCACGATTTGTTCACTCTGATTGATGTGCCGCGTGTCGGGCAAGTGCATTTCTTTTTTCGCGCCTCATTGCAAAGCCCGGTGTTCAA
>CANHLD010000174.1 GCA_947461325.1 Comamonadaceae bacterium | reverse complement strand
GCATCGGTCACACGCGCTTCCATGGCATCGAAATGGCTGCGTACAAATGCCGCGTCTTTATGTCCCAAGGGAACATCCACTGCAGTTCCCAGTGTGCCCTGCTTTTTCGCTGACGGCACGAGGGCCGCGCCTTGGCTGACCGCTTTGCGCAAAGGCGCACCGAGTTTGGGATGCAGTATGGCTGCGGCGTGTTCAAGTTCACCACCCTCGCCGACGATGGCTGCTTTGCCATAGCTTTGCGCTTGCTCGGGCGAAATGCCCAACGCTTTCACGCAACGCTCGCCCAGCAAGCCGCCGAGTTCTTCACCTATCTCAATCAACTCATCCAGCGACTCGCTGAAACGTCCTGCATACGGATTGGCGATGACGGCCATGGCCAGCGCGCGGCGAGTCGGCGGGTTCACCGCTTTGCCACCGTCCACATGGATTTCATCGACTTGCACAATGATTTTTCGGATGTTGGCTTTCATGTTGTCTCCTGCGCGTTCAGCGCAACCCATTCCATTGACTGATGTCTTGTGCTTTCAAACCACCGACACGCGCATGCACACGTGCACCGGTGCTCATGGCCAGTATGACGATGATTTCATCCGCATGCGGCGCACCGGGCACGCGCATTTCAATTGCGTCGAAATGGCTGCGCACATAACTGGCGTTGATGTGTGTCAGGGGCACATCCAGACTGGCGCCCGGGGGGCCCACTTTTTTGGTAGACGGCACGATGGACAAACCATTGCCCGGTTGACCCGTGGGTTTGTCGCCACCACCGCCTTGTGTATATGAAGCGCGCTCGCCTTTCCAACCCAGCAGTTCACGCATGGCGTAACCGCCGGGCACATGCCACAGCGCTCCGTGCTCAAGTTCACCTGCTGCACCGACGATGGCGCCTTTGCCGTAGCCTTGTATTTGCTCAGGCTTGACGCCCATGGCGTCGCAGAGTTGTTTGGCCAAGTCCACACCCAAAGGATTGAGTGCTTCCATCATCGGCAGTATGTCTGCGTGGTACGCACCCGCATACGGATTGCGCAACACCGCAGCGATGGCACCGCGCACCAAGGGCTGCTCTGCGGGTGGGCCGTACTCGTGGTGTATCTGCTCCACATGCGTGAATATGCGACGCACATCAATTAAGTCATTCATCATTCGATCCGGCATTCCAAAGATTCAGCCACCACCGCGTGGCCTTGGCAGCACAAAAAGGCGGCGTGTACCCAACCGCGCGCCTGCAATTCACGCGCACAGTCTAGCCCGAGTTGCAAGGCCTGCTGAATCTGCGTCTCTGGCAACGGTGGCACTTCAACTGTGACCAAGCGAGCGCCCAGATCGGTGTCGTCACGCAAGCTGTCTGCCGGGCGGCGTTGAATGCGCGCATCGTCGATGTTCACCGCATTCGCAATCAAAGTGGCAGCCACATCGGCCTGCGCCGCAGTGGCCGCCAACACGGTCACGCTGTCGGCGATGCCTAATGAAAAACTGCGACCTTGCCAACCGCTGGTGGCCACACCGCGCACCGGCATATCGGCCTCGATGACAAATGCACCGTCAACAATCAAGTCATGATTTTGCATGCTCGACAAAGCTTTGGCCATGTCCGTCACCAGGCCCACGCGCCAACTCTCACCTGCTTGCAAATGCAATGCAATATCGCCACCGTTGTTCACAAAGGCTTTGTCCACACCGGGCTGCGCAAGATAGGGCAATAGCTCTTGCGCCACCGAACCCGCCACGCCAGCCATGGGTGTGATAAATCCATCCGCACTGGCGAATGCGGCTTGCGCTGCAGCGCGGTGCATGCGTTGCGCCACCGGGTGTTTAAACCTATGGTCGTGCAATGACGACACGGCTTGCCTCAGCCCGGGCAATTCGCTCACGAGTTCAGGCAATATCTGTTCAAAGCGTTGCCATGTTTTTTCAATCGCATCAGCGCAAGCCTGCGGTTCACCCGCTAACTGCAAAACGATATCAATAGGACCATGCTGAAAATGCCAACGGCCATCGGAGAGTAAGCGGCGTTGTGCATGCATGCGCATCAGCCCAGCATGGGTGGCGCATCCAGCGGCCACGGGGTGACATCAGAGGGCGGCGATTCCCAGCGCATGTGGGTCGGTGCGCCGTCGTTGTGCCAAGCGCCGTTGCGAACACTGTCATCCAAGGTCCGCACAAAACCCATGTGCCCGCCCAGCGCTTGGTAGTCGCTCAAGCGCATGGTGAATTCGATGGGTGCCACGATAGCCGGTGTTGGCACCGTGCCAAAACTGTTGGCCGGCATGCGCATCACATCTACCATCAAGGTGATGCCCCCACCCGGCCAGACATACGCCGGTGCGCCGCCGCAACTCACATTGACCAAGGCTTGTTTGACTGCGCGTGTGAGTTGGATCGGGTTGTCGGTGACACCCGAGCGAAGACTGCCGCCCGCGCCGCCTAAAAACAAAACCGACACCAAGGAGGGCTCGCAGTTTTCGCCTATGCGATCCACCACTTGCCGCACCGCTTCGGGCATGTCAGCGGGCTGCGGTTGTAAATGTTCATCCAACACAAACCAAGCCGCGTGTTCACCGGTGGTCGATGTCATCAGCAAACGCAAACCCGGCCATGCTTCTTCGCGGTTCCAATCGCCCAAGATGGACAAGGGGTCGGTGATGCTGGTGCCGCCCCAGCCTGTGCCTGGTTGCGCGACTTGAAAATAGCGCCCGGGCGTGGACTTGCGTCCATTGATTTTGATGCCGCTGGGTGGCATGTGCAGGCAGCGCCCGGCCTGATGCTCGGTGAGCACACCGGTGATGTGGTCATCCACCACCACCACTTCATCGCACACGCTCAAGAATTGACGCGCAAACATGCCTATCGCTGCCGAACCGCAACCGACACGCATGCGTTGTTCGGTCACACCATCGACAACAGGCGCTTTGCCTGCTTGCAGCACCAGCTTGGCGCCGTTTTCAATGTGCACTTCCACTGCTTGTTGGTTACCCAAGGTGTGCATGAGTTGCAAGGCCATGCGGCCTTGTTGCTTGCTGCCGCCGGTCAGGTGATGCACACCGCCCAAGCTGAGCATTTGCGAGCCGTATTCAGCGGTGGTGACATGACCTACTTGTTCGCCTTGAAACAAAACCGCAGCACGCTCGTCGCCCAAATAACGGTCGGTATCAATCTTTACTTTCAAACTGCAATAACTGAAGATGCCTTCGGTGACCACGGTCACCATGTCCACACCGCGCGACTTGGACGCGACGATGAAAGGCGCGGGTTTGTAATCCGGGTAAGTGGTGGACGCGCCTATGCCGGTGACGAACACGCCGCGCTCTTCAGATGCAAGCGCAGACATTTTTTGCGGCAAGGTGTCAGCATCTTGGCGTGGCACCAAAGGCTGTGACACAGGGTCTTTGTGTTGCCGACTCAACATCACGACAGGATCGAGTCGCACCAGCACACCTTCATGGTTGGCGTATCGGTCGCAAGCACCGACACGGCCTTCTGAAATTTGGCAGAGCACCGGACAGGCGTTGCATTCCACCTTGCCCTCGCGCACAGGGCCGTGCTTAGGGTCCACACGCTGCAAGCCCAGCGGCAAGCTGCTGTCAGTGGCTGGCAATCCATCGGTGTGGGTGGTGCTGGGTGTGTGCATGCCGTTCGGATGAGTGAGGATCAAGAGGGCAAAGACCAAGACACATTATGCTTGCAGCTTTGCACTCATCCGAGTTAAACAATAGTTCCTAGGAGTACGCCATGGCCACCGCAGCAATCGAAGAAGCATCCGGCAAAGTCGTCATTAAGAACATCGGCTTGCTGCTGTCTGGCGATATAGATCAACCTATTCTGCAAGCCGACACCATCGTCGTCATGGACGGCATCATCACCGCAGTGGGCAAGTTCAAAGACTTGGATACAGAGGGCGCAAAAACCATTATCGATGTGCGCCAGACTTGCGTGGCACCCGGCTTGATTGACAGCCATGTGCACCCGGTGTTCGGCGACTGGACACCGCGGCAAAACCAAATCGGTTGGATCGACTCGACCATGAACGGTG
>CANHLD010000173.1 GCA_947461325.1 Comamonadaceae bacterium | reverse complement strand
GGATTGCAGCAGGTGATAACCATCGGGTCTGCGCCCGGTGATGTGCAAAAAAAGATTCAACTTGGCCGGCGCGGGCACATGGTGCAATTGTTTGAGTACAGCCATGAAATTATTGAACCGTGTTGATAAGCAGCGTCAGTTGCAAGGGTGGTGAGGGTTGGTTGCGTTGGGCATAAATGCGTCTACCGGCAGACGCATTTTCCGAACGAATCTCCCAGCCTTTGATGGATTGTCCATCAGTATCCAGCCATGACATCAACAACTGCAAGGGTAATTGGGCTCCAGTCAATTGCATGGTTAACTCTTCCATGCTGGCAAAGTGTTTTTCAATGCTGCCTTGTTTCAGCAAAGCTTCTCGCTCAGACCAAGAGGCCACGGCCAGGGTGGTACCTATCGGTGAGTAAATGATCAGTTCACCGCGCTGCGGCGAGCCCTGTAATTCAAAATTGGCACTGAACAGTTCCGGGTTGGCGCGCAAAACACGCACTTGCAATCTGCCTTCCCAATGGGTGGATGCATTGAGTGGATTGATTTTGACGGGAGACGAAAAATGACCACAACCACTGAGCATCAAACCGACAAAGAACCAAACGGTATAAACATGCCGTTGCAGCAGAAAAATCAAAGTTTGACCTTCAACCGTTTGAGAGTCTCCAGCAACATTTCATTTTTCGAGTCCTGTTTGGCCGACTCACGCCAAACACTGATGGCTTTGTCTTTTTGACCCAGGCTCCAATAAACCTCGCCTAAATGCGTGCCGATTTCAACATCGCTTTTGGTTTCGTAGGCGCGTTGCAAAATGGCCAATGCCGCTTGTTTATTTCCCATGCGAAATTCAACCCAACCCAAGCTGTCGGTGATCATCGGGTCTTCAGGTGAAAACTCCAGCGCTTTGACTATCAACTCTCTCGCTTCAGGCAAACGTATATTGCGATCAGCCAAGGCGTAGCCCAATGCGTTATAGGCATGCTCGAAATCCGGTTTATCGGCAATCACGCTGCGCAGGAGTTTTTCGACTTCGTCCATGCGGTTGAGTTTTTCAGCAATCATGGCGAGTTCATAGCGCAAGTCCACATCTTGCGGCTCGGCTTTGCTGGCTTTGCTGAGGAGTTGATAACTGGCTTCATACATTTTGTAATCGCGCAGCAGTTTCAACTCGGCTTGTAATTTGGTGCGCTTGGCTTGCGGGGAGTTTTCCGGCAACTCGGCCAACATAGCGCGCGCCTTGGCCATTTCGCCCCGGCCGGCCAGTAAATTGGCACGTTGAATCTGCACTTGCGTGACGGCTTCCGGGTCTTCAATTTTGCTCAACCACGCTTCTGATTCAGCTGGCTTTTTCTCTTTGACCGCGATTTGCGACAGCATCAAATAAGCTTGCGATAAGCGAGCGTCGTCTTTGACTTTCTCCAATTCCACATAGCGCAGCAAGGCTTGTTTGGCCTCTTGGTTGTTGTTCAATTCCATGAAAACTGCCGCTTGCATCAACCAAGCGTCAGCAAAATCTGGTTTGCTTTTATTCAGCGAGGCCAATTGTTTGGAGGCCTCAGGCAAGCGCTGCAAATCGATTAAGACCCGGGCGAAATTCAAGCGCAAATGCGGCGGGCTGTCGTCGGTCAAAATCGTTTTGAGCAATTCCTCAGCTTGTGAAACGCCTATAGAGAACAATTCCAAGGCCAGAAACCCTGGCTCGATGGCCGTTGGGTTGGCTTTGATCGCCTTGTTGACTGACTCCAAGGCTTGAGGCAGTTTTTTGGCGGATACCTGCATGCGGCCTATGGCGATCCAACTCGCTGCGGCCGTGGCCGGTTTACTGATAAAGGGCACCAGCGCTTGCTCCACCACTGCAGTTGCCAATTCTTTGTCTTTGACTTGCGCGTAAATTTGGGGCAAACCATTGATGATGAGCACTTGTTCAGACTCGGGGCTCAATTGCACATAGGCTCGAAGCGCCATCAAGCTTTCAGCAAGCTGGTTCAACGCCACTTGAATTTGCAGCACATGCTGGTTGGCCTCGCGCGACAACGGAAAGGCTTTTTTCCAAGTTTTGGCGCCATCCAAGGCTGTGTTGCCGTCTCTCGCAGACAAGGCGATTTCGACGGCGCGCTTGTAAAGGCTTTCGTCGCTTGACTTTCTGGCGGCGTCCATGATCAATGCGTAACCTGCGCCAAAATCGCCCCGACTGACCTGCATTTCGCCCAGCATGATCAGCATGGCTGTTTCGCCGTTCAAGTCGGAGTTGTTGATAGGCTCGGATTTTTCAGTCTTGTTTTCCTTGACGTTTTCCTGGGCAGCTGCATGAAGCGGCCATCCGGCAAGTGCAAGCGTACAAAACAAGGCTGCGATGGAAACGGGCGATGGGGTCAGTCGTTGGAATGTATTCATTGAGGAATGATAATCCCAGCGATTGATTAAGCGTTGGCCATGCCTGAATTACCCGAAGTTGAAGTGACCCGCCTGAGTTTTGCCTCAGCTATTGCCGGGGCGAGCATCCTGAAAGCGCAACTCGGGCTGGCTTTGCGCTGGCCTCTTGGCTGCGATGTAGCCTCATTGACAGGCAGAAAAGTGCTGGCAGTCAGGCGCAGAGGTAAGTACCTACTACTAGACTTATCACAAGGTTTATTGTTGATTCATTTAGGTATGTCCGGTTCCTTGACGTTTGGTGCTGAAATACAACCGCCTGGCAAGCACGACCATTTCGACCTGACCACCAGCCATGGCGTGTTGCGTTTGCATGACCCTAGAAGATTTGGCGCCGTGGTGTATGTCAACAGTGAAACCGATGCGATGGCCATCAAATTGTTGGGACATTTGGGTGTGGAGCCGCTGGAAGAGGGGTTTGATCCGGTGGTGTTCGCGGCCGGTTTGAAGAAGCGAAACGCACCGATCAAACAGGTGTTGCTGGCAGGCGAGTTGGTGGTGGGTGTAGGAAATATTTACGCCAGCGAGGCTTTGTTTTTGGCCGGTATCCGCCCGACCACGCGTGCCTCGCGCATCAGCAAGCCACGTGCATTCAAGCTTCACGGGGCGATTCGCGATGTGTTGGCGCGCGCCGTGGCGCAGGGGGGCAGCACTTTGCGCGATTTCTCCAACGCCCAAGGGCAAAACGGTTATTTCCAATTGCAAGCCAATGTGTACGACCGAGCGGGCCAGCCGTGCCGTGTTTGTACCGCGCCGATCAGGCGATTGGTTCAAGGCCAACGGTCGACGTTTTATTGCCCTGTATGCCAAAAACCATGAGTCCGTTTGCCAAGCGCTTGGTCGATTGGCAGAGAGTGCATGGCCGACATGATTTGCCTTGGCAGAACACGCGCGACCCTTACCGCGTGTGGCTGTCTGAAATCATGTTGCAGCAAACACAGGTCGTGACTGTGATGGGCTATTACCAGCGATTTTTGTCGGCGTTTCCTGATGTGCAAGCACTGGCCGTCGCGCACTTGGACCAAGTGCTGGGTTTGTGGAGCGGTTTGGGTTATTACAGCCGGGCGCGCAATCTGCATGCATGCGCGCAGCAGGTGGTCAACGAATTTGCAGGCGTGTTTCCTCAGCGTGTCGAGCAATTACAAACACTCAAAGGCATAGGCCCTTCAACAGCGGCGGCGATTGCCTCGTTGTGTTTTGAGCAGCGTGTAGCGATTTTGGATGGCAATGTAAAGCGCGTGTTGACTAGACATCAAGGCTTTGCGCTGGATTTGTCTTCGTCGGCGAATGAAAAAAAACTTCAGACCGTGGCAGACGCTTGCTTGCCTTTAAACGAGGTGGACATGCCTTCCTATACCCAAGGCATCATGGATTTGGGCGCGACTTTGTGCACACGTTCTGCGCCGGCTTGTACGCGTTGTCCTGTGCGCACGGACTGCGTGGCATTCGCTGGCGCCAACCCCGGCGATTACCCGGTGAAAACACGAAAAATCAAACGCAGTTCACAAAGTCTGTGGCTGTTGTGTGCATCCACACATGCAGGTGAAGTCTGCTTGCAACAGCGACCGGCCAAAGGTGTGTGGGCCAGTTTATTTACCCAGCCTTTGTTTGATTCAGCCGAAGAATT
>CANHLD010000172.1 GCA_947461325.1 Comamonadaceae bacterium | reverse complement strand
GAGAAAACGCCCTGCGCAGCTACGCCTTGTTGTCTGCCAAAGGTATCAAGCGCATCGCATTGGTAACACACGACTGGCATATGCAGCGCAGCGCAGAGCAGTTTGAAGCTGCAGGCTTCGAGGTCATACCCGCCCCCATGGGATATACCCAACCGCCCATGCGCTGGGATACCGATTACCTGCCCTCAGCGAATGGACTCAGAGCGAGCAACAGGGTTTTACATGAATGGCTGGGTCGGTTACATTACTAACCAGTCAGTCATTAATATGCACACCACCTCATTTTCAAGCGATGCACCCAGTGCGCACAAACGCGAACGCCGCAAAGAGGCTCGCCCCGGCGAGTTGCTCGACGCGGCGCTCAGCCTGTTTGTGAACAAAGGTTTTTCAGCCACCAAGGTTGAAGACGTGGCAGCCAGCGCTGGGGTGTCCAAAGGGACTTTGTTTTTGTACTTTTCCAGCAAAGAAGACTTGTTCAAGGCGGTGATTCGCGCCAATTTGGCCGACCATTTTCCTGCTTGGAACCAAGAATTCGAGGAGTTTGAGGGCACGACGCCAGCCATGCTGGAGTACGCCATGGTGTCTTGGTGGCAACGCATAGGCTCCACCGACGCCAGCGGTATCACCAAACTGGTCATGAGCGAGGCGCACAATTTCCCTGAAGTGGTTGAGTTTTATGACCAAGAGGTGATACGCCCTGGCCACGAACTGTTCAAGCGCATCTTGCAACGCGGCATTGACAGTCGGGAATTTGCAGCATTCGATACCGAACAAGCAGTGCACAGTTTGGTGAGTGCGATTTTGTATGTGAACATGTGGAAGCATGCCTTGGCCTGCAGTGTTTCAAAAAACGCACTCAACCCTGAGGCTTTTTTGCGCAACCATGTGCATCTCATGGTGCAGGGATGGCGCCAGCGATAAGCTGGCCATTTTCATTTTTTCGGAGCAAGCGCAGATGAATTTCAAAATCAAAGGCTGGGGGGGCGTTGCGCTGTTATCGGCAGCCATGTTGGGCGGTGGGGCTTGGTATACGCGCTCTGCTGCGCCCAAGCAAGACGCCAGCAAAGCCGCACCTCCCGCCTCTGTCGCAGCAGTTGCTGCGCCAGTTTTTGAGATTCCTGCCAGCGACACTTTGGTTGCCACAGAGCAGCGATTGGTTCAAAACCTGCCCATCTCGGGCAACCTCAAAGCCATCAACACCGTGGCCATCAAGTCTCGTGTAGCTGGCGAAATCACCCAACTGAGCTTGCGCGAAGGCGACTATGTCAAAGCTGGTCAAGTGGTGGCTCGCATTGATCCCACCGAATACCAACGCAAGCTGCGCCAAGCCGAGCAACAAGCGGATGCCGCCAAAGCGCAGGTCGAGATTGCCAAGCGCCAGTACGACAACAACAAATCGCTGGTCGACAAAGGCTTTATTTCAATCACCGCGCTGGAAACTTCTTTTTCCAGCTTGTCCGGTGCTGAAGCCACCTACAAAGCCGCTTTGTCAGGCGCAGATGTGGCTCGCAAAGTATTAGATGACGCGGTGCTCACCTCGCCCATTTCTGGGCAGGTATCGGCACGGTTGGCGCAACCTGGCGAGCGAGTGTCTGTTGACGTGCGTCTGCTGGAAGTGGTCGACCTCAACAGCTTGGAGCTTGAAGCCACCATGAGCCCCGCCGACTCCATCGATGTACGTGTAGGTCAGCAAGCCACACTGCAACTTGAAGGCCGCGAGCAATCTGTCACAGCCAAAGTGCAGCGCATCAATCCCAATGTGCAAGCCGGCAGTCGCAGTGTGTTGGTGTATTTGCGCTTAGACAGCGTGAGCGGCTTGCGCCAAGGCTTATACGGCCAAGGCCAACTCGCACTTGGTCAGCGTCAAGTCGTGGCTATTCCGCTTGACGCTGTGCGCACAGACAAACCCCAGGCTTATGTGCAAACCATCGATAACAACAAGGTGGTTCACCACGTCGTGAAAGCCGGTTTGCGTGGCCAACTGCTGGGTCAAACCGACAATACTGTGTGGGTAGAAGTCAGCGGTGTGCCCCCTAACAGTGTGGTTTTGCGCGGTACTGCAGGCGCCTTGCGAGAGGGCTTGCCCGTTCGCTCAGGCAGCACACCTGCCGCCGCTTCACCTGCCTTACCTAGCAGCAAGCCCTAAGCCATGTGGTTCACCCAAGTCAGTCTGCGCAACCCGGTCTTTGCCACCATGATGATGCTCGCCTTGGTGGTGCTGGGCCTCTTTAGCTACGGTCGCCTCAAGATTGACCAATTCCCCAATATCGATTTGCCGGTGGTGGTCATCACCACCGAATACCCAGGAGCCTCACCCGAAATCATCGAGAGTGAGGTGAGCAAAAAGATTGAAGAAGCGGTCAACTCGATTGCCGGCATCAGCGCCCTCACCTCACGCAGCTATGAAGGCTTGTCGGTGGTGGTGATTGAATTTCAGCTGTATGTCAATGGCCGCAAAGCCGCTGACGATGTGCGTGAAAAAGTCTCGAATGTGCACCCGTTTTTGCGCACCGATGTGAAAGAGTCACGCATCCTGCGCTTTGACCCTTCAAGCCGCCCGATTTGGTCGGTAGCGGTGTTGCCTGATGAGAAAGCCACGGGATTGAGCCAACCTTTGAGCAATGTAGAGCTGACCAACTGGGCAGACCAAGTCTTCAAGAAGCGGCTTGAAAATGTTCGCGGCGTGGGTTCTGTGACCTTGGTGGGCGGCACCAAACGTGAAATCAACCTCTACTTGAATCCCCAAGCCATGGAAGCGCTGGGCGTGACGGCAGACCAAGTGGTGGCCGCCGTCAGCAACGAAAACCAAGACCTGCCTGTGGGCTCGGTTCGTTCTATTCAGCAAGACCGCGTGGTGCAGGTGCAAGCACGCATGAAGCGCCCCGAGGACTTTGGCAACATCATCGTGGCTCGCAAAGGCGGCACCTATGTGCGCTTGTCGCAAGTGGCTAAGGTCAATGACGGTGCCCAAGAGTTGGAGAACATGGCCCTGTACAACGGGCAACGCACCCTGTTGTTGTCAGTGGTCAAAGCGCAAGACGAGAACACCATTGAAGTGGTGGACGGTTTGATAGACACCATGGAGTCCATGCGCAAACAGCTGCCGCCCGGTGTGCGGCTTGAGCCGATTTTTGATGGGTCACGACCCATTCGCGTGGCGGTCAATAACGTGCGAAAAACCCTCATCGAAGGCGCTTTGCTGACGGTATTGATTGTGTTTTTGTTCTTGAATTCATGGCGCTCAACCATCATCACCGGCTTGGCTTTGCCCATTGCGGTGATTGGCACATTTTTGTTCATGAGTTTGTTTGGCTTCACCGTCAACATGATGACTTTGATGGCGCTGTCGCTGTGCATTGGTTTGCTGATTGACGACGCCATCGTGGTGCGAGAAAACATTGTGCGGCATGTGCAAATGGGCAAGAACGCGTTCACCGCGTCCATGGAGGGCACCAAAGAAATTGGCTTGGCGGTGCTGGCCACCACGTTTTCCATTGTGGCGGTGTTTTTACCCATCGGCTTCATGGAAGGTGTGATTGGCAAGTTTTTCCATGAGTTTGGTTTGACGATCGTGGTGGCCGTGGTCATTTCAATGTTTGTCAGTTTCACCCTCGACCCCATGCTCTCGAGCGTGTGGCATGACCCCAGTATTCATATCCAAGGGCAAGCTCTCAAAACACGCAACTGGTATGACCGCTCCATCGGGCGAGTCACCGGTTGGTTTGAGAGCACCACAGACCGTTTGAGCGGTGTTTACCAACGCTTACTGGCATGGGCTTTGTTGCATAAGCTGAAAACCGTTTTGGCGGCGCTGGGTATTTTCATAGGCAGCATCTTCATGGTGCCACTCTTGGGCACCGAGTTTGTGCCCAAAGCCGATTACTCCGAAGCCACTGTCACTTTTTATGTGCCGGTAGGCTCATCCTTGCAAGTGACCGAGCGCAAAGCGCAAGAGGTGGAAAAACTCCTGCGCAGTTTTCCAGAGGTGCGCTACACCTTGACCACCATCAATACCGGCAATGCCAACGGCAAAATTTATGCGAATGTGTATTTTCGTTT
>CANHLD010000171.1 GCA_947461325.1 Comamonadaceae bacterium | reverse complement strand
AGTGGACATCAGCCCACCATTTCAGGTTGCGCCATCCATTCACGGCCTTTGAGCATGGCTTCCCAATAAATAGGGGGAAGGATGCGTTCCTTCAAATACCAGGCCAAAGTGGAAGGTTTGGTGCCGTCGATCAACCAAGAAGGGAAGCTGGGGGCCAACTTGCCGCCGTAGGTGAACTCGGCGAGCACAATCTTGCCGCGCTCGACTGTTAAAGGGCAGGAGCCGTAACCGTCGTATTGCGCTTGGCCTTGCAACTGCCCCATGGCCACCAACAGATTGTGGGCCACCACCGGCGCTTGCTTGCGTGCCGCCGCTGCGGTTTTGGCATTGCTGGTGTTGGCCACATCGCCCAACGCAAACACGTTGGCATAGGTTTTGTGGCGCAGGGATGAGGGATCGACATCTACCCAACCTGCGGCATCTGCCAAAGGGCTGACGCGCACAAAGTCGGGGGCTTTTTGCGGGGGCACCACATGGATCATGTCGAAATCACGCACCACTTTTTCTTTGCTGCCATCGGGCAGGTTTTTTATGAACGTGGCTTTGTGTGCCGGGCCATCTACCGCCACCAAGGTTTCACCGAAGTTCAAACCGATGCGGTATTTCTTCACGTATTCCATCAGCGCGGGTACGTAGTCGGCCACGCCAAACAGCACCGCACCTGCATTGCAAAACTGTATGTCGATGTTCTTGAGCACGCCCTGGCGTGTCCAGTGATCGGCTGACAAGTACATGGCTTTTTGCGGTGCACCCGCGCATTTGATGGGCATGGGCGGCTGGGTGAACAACGCTTTGCCACCTTTCAAGTTTTGCACCAGCTCCCAGGTGTAGGGGGCAAGATCGAAGCGGTAATTGGAAGTCACACCGTTGCGTCCCAGCGTATCGTTCAGTCCTTCAATGCCTTGCCAGTCCAGCTTCAAGCCGGGGCAGACCACCAGCTGCTTGTACTTCACCACACGGCAACCTTCCAAAATGACTTGGTTGTTCTCGGGCTCGAAAGCGGCCACAGCAGCCTTGATCCAGCTGACATCGGTGGGAATGACCGAGGCCATGGTGCGAGCCGTGTCGCTGGGTTTGAAGATGCCGCCACCTACCATGGTCCATCCGGGTTGGTAGTAGTGGGCGTCTGCCGGGTCGATGATGGCAACGTCCAGTTGCGGGCTGCGTTGTAGCAAGCTGGCCGCCACCGAAATGCCTGCCGCACCACCGCCGACGATGACCACATCGTGGCTGGCATCGGCTTGGTCGGTGGGTGTTTTGCCGCCGTTAGCAATGCGTTGCACCAAGGCTTTCATGTCAAAGCCCACTTTGTTTGACGCTTCCAAAATTTGCGGCAAGGGTGTGATACCGGCTTGTGACAAGGCCCACATGGTGGTGGAGCGCATGCCGGTTCGGCAGTAAGCCAACACCGGACCAGGCAGGGTGGCCAGCAGTTCACCAAAGGTCTTGCCGTCAGCGTCGCTTACTTTGCCTGCATCGGCAGGCAAGTAGCGCATTTGCATTCCCAGCGTCAACGCGGCTTGCTCCATTTCTTTGAAGCTGGGTTGGTCCGGACCTTCACCATCAGGGCGGTTGCAAATGATGGCCTTGAAACCCATCTGCGACACGGCCTCAAGTTCGGCGATCAAGACTTGTGGCGTGATCGACAGATGGGGTGTGAGTGCTTTGATATCCATGATGGTTCCAATCAATGAGGTTTTCAGGCTGCGTTCAATTTGGCTTTGCGGGGTGAGTGGACAAAACGGTCCATCAATTCAAAACCCAACATGCCGACCAACATGGCCAACACAAAAACCAGTGCTTTGGGTTGACCATCGGCCATGGAGACCAAGGCGGGTCCTGGGCAAAAACCCGCCAAGCCCCAGCCAGCACCAAACATCAAACTGCCAATGACCAGCTTTTTGTCGATGTCTGCATTAGTGGGGAAACGCAACACACCGCCCAAAAAAGTGGTGGTACGTTTTTTGGCGACGGTGAAGGCAAACACGCCCACCATGATGGCGCCGCCCATGACCAGTGCCAGTGAAGGGTCCCAGTTACCAAACAAGTCGAGGAAGCCAATGACTTTGCCCGGGTCGGTCATGCCCGAGAGCATGAGGCCCAAGCCAAACAACAGGCCGACAGCGAATTCGGTGACGTGGTGAAGGTGGTTTTTGTGAAGCATGTGAGTTCCTTAAATGACCGAGAGGTGGCGCATGACGTAAACCATCACGAAGCCAGCAAACATGAATGAAATGGTGGCCACCAATGAGCGTGGGGATAAACGTGACAAGCCGCAGACGCCATGACCGCTGGTGCAACCAGAGGCGTAGCGGGTGCCAATACCCACCAGCAAACCGGCGGCGACCACCATCAAGTCGGTGGCGTCAATCCGGGGCGCGGTGATGTAATCGGTGGGTACCACCGCATGAAATACCGTCGGCGCACTGAACAAACCCAATAAGAAAGCAATGCGCCAAAAAGTGTCCCCGACCTTGGGAGGCATCAAGCCGCCCAAAATGCCGCTGATACCCAAAATACGGCCATTCACCAAGATGAAGATGGCCGAGGCCACGCCCAAAATGATGCCACCGGTCAGAGAGGCGAAGGGTGTGAAATGTATCCAATCGATATTCATGTGTTGTCTCCTGCGTTGGGCCCACAAAATTGCTCGAACAAAACGTTCATGACCGCCAGCGCTTGGGGGCTGGCGATCTGGTAATAGATGTTTTTGCCTTCGCGGCGGGTGGTCACCAACTCTTCTTCACGTAATACGGTGAGTTGTTGCGACAAGGTAGGTTGAAGAATGCCTAATATTTCTTCTAACTCACCGACCCGTTTTTCGCTTTGGGACAACTGGCACAGCAGCATCAGGCGGTCGGGGTTGGATAGCACTTTCATGAGTCGGCAAGCGTTTCCTGCCGATGCTTTCATTTTTTCAAGGTCCAAGGTAGATGTGTCCATGGGCGGTTTTCCTGGCTGTTTTGAAGAAGATGTGAAAAGTATATTGACAAACAAAATATTTGTCAATATACTATTTGAAACTTAATTCAAAAAGGAGTACCTGATGAGCACAGCCTCTGTAAACCCTTTGGTTCATGGCATTTTTGACCCCGCCACCTGGACCGTTACTTACGTTGTCTATGAAAAACCGGGTTCAGCCTGCGCCATCATCGATTCGGTGTTGGACTACGACCCCAAGTCTGGCCGCACCAGCCACCACTCTGCTGACAAAGTCATTGAATTCGTCAAAGCCAACCACTTGAAAGTGGAGTGGATCTTGGAAACCCATGCGCATGCCGACCATTTGACCGCTGCGCCTTATTTGAAGCAACAACTTGGCGGCAAGACCGCCATTGGCGACCACATCAGCGGTGTGCAAAAAGTGTTCAAAGGCATCTTCAACATGGAGTCCAGTTTCAAGTTAGACGGCTCGCAGTTTGACCATTTGTTCAAAGACGGCGAAAGCATCACCGTGGGAGGCTTGACGGGTCACACCATGTATGTTCCCGGCCATACGCCTGCTTGCGTGGCTTACCAGTTTGGCGATGCGGTGTTTGTGGGTGACACCATGTTCATGCCCGATGTCGGCACAGCACGCTGCGACTTTCCCGGCGGTGACGCCAAAACATTGTTTGCTTCCACCCGCAAAATTTTGAGCCTGCCGCCTGAGACGCGTTTGTTCATGTGCCATGACTACCCACCGAATGGCCGCCCTGTGAACTTTGAGACCACGGTGGCCGAGCAAAAAGCGAAAAACGTTCATGTGCATGACGGCATCAGCGAAGCCCAATTTGTCGAAATGCGCACCAAGCGCGATGCCACCTTAGAAATGCCTGTGCTGATATTGCCTGCTGTGCAAATCAACATCCGCGCCGGTGAGTTGCCACCCAAAGAAGACAACGGCATTGCCTATGCCAAGATTCCTTTGAATGCGCTGTGAATCTGTTGGGCTTGAATTTCTAACCATGGATTGAAAAATGAGCGAGAAAATGCATTTGGTCTGCCCGCATTGCAATGCGATAAACCGCGTACCCTCTGACAAATTGCAAGCCGAGTTGAACTGCGGCAGTTGTCATGCCTCCTTGT
>CANHLD010000170.1 GCA_947461325.1 Comamonadaceae bacterium | reverse complement strand
TCGACACGGCGCAGTACGTGTTCTGCTTCTATCAAGCCGCTGGGACTGCCTTTGGGTAAATCGATTTGACTCACATCACCGGTCACCACTGCTTTGGCACCAAAGCCTATGCGTGTCAAAAACATTTTCATTTGCTCTGGCGTGGTGTTTTGCGCTTCATCCAAAATGATGAACGCATTGTTCAAGGTGCGTCCGCGCATGAAAGCCAGAGGCGCAATCTCCAGCGCGCTGCGTTCAAACGCTTTTTGCACTTTGTCAAAACCCATGAGTTCATAAAGTGCGTCATACAGCGGACGCAAATAAGGGTCTACTTTTTGACCCAGATCGCCGGGAAGAAACCCCAGTTTTTCACCGGCTTCCACCGCAGGCCGTGTCAGGATGATGCGTTGCACCGCACTGCGTTCTAAAGCGTCCACCGCACAGGCCACCGCCAGATACGTTTTGCCGGTGCCTGCCGGTCCAATGCCGAACGTGATGTCATGGCTGGTGATGTTCTCCATGTAAAGCGCTTGCGTCGGCGTTCTCGCGCTCACCTCGCTACGCCGAGTGTTCAGCGTCTGTGCGTTTGATGGCATGTGCGAGTCCCCGGCCAGCATCAATTGCACGTGTTCTTTGGGTATGGGCTTGGCTGCGCGTTCGAACATGGCTTGCAGCACTTCAAGTGCGCGGTTAGCGTTGACCTTGAGGCCGTCAATTTTGAATTTCTCGTGGCTGTGAGAAATCTTGACCTGCAAACCAGTTTCTATGGTGCGCAAATGTTCATCCAACGCACCGCATAAATTGCCCAAACGTGTGTTGCTGCTGGGACTGAATTGGTGGCGAATAATCAAAGTAACAATCCGCCAAGAGTGAATCCCACGAGGGCGGGAAGGGGTTGTCGATAAACCATGTTGTAGGTGGACATAATGAAATTCTGTCGTTGACTGCTATGGAATCAAAGCATACCCCATGGGAAAAAACCCACTCTCAGAGCCAATTCCATTCGCGCTGATAATCGACGCTGTACCTCACACACACAAGCACCCATGATAGGCAAACTCAGCGGCATTCTTATTGAAAAAAATCCACCGCAGGTGGTGCTTGACTGCCATGGCGTGGGCTATGAGGTCGATGTGCCCATGAGTACTTTCTACAACTTACCCGCTGTCGGCGACAAACTGAGTTTGCTCACGCATTTTGTGGTGCGCGAGGATGCGCAAATTTTGTATGGCTTTGCCACTGCCGAGGAACGCGTTGCTTTCCGTCAATTGATCAAAATTTCCGGCGTTGGCCCGCGCATGGCGCTGGGTGTGCTCAGCGGTTTAAGCGTGGCTGAATTGGCGCAAGCCATCAGTTTGCAAGAAGCAGGCAGGCTGGTGAAAATTCCCGGCGTAGGCAAAAAAACCGCTGAACGTTTGTTGCTTGAACTCAAAGGCAAAATGGGCCGCGACCTCGGTGCAAACGCCGCACCGCTAGCGCATTCGGCGCAAAACGACATATTGCAAGCGCTGATGAGTCTGGGTTACAGCGACAAGGAAGCCACTGCGGCTTTGAAACAATTGCCCGCAGATGTCGGTGTCAGCGACGGTATCAAACAGGCCTTGAAGGCTTTGGCCAAATAAACTATGAGCATACAAACCGACAGTTTCGGCGACGACTTCAAACCTGACAACCGCGTGGTATCGGCTGCACCTGTCAGCCCCAGAGAAGAGGCGATCGAGCGCGCCCTGCGTCCCAAATTACTGCAAGAGTATGTGGGCCAGACCAAGGTTCGTGAGCAATTGGAAATTTTTATCGGTGCGGCGCGGCAGCGTGATGAAGCGCTTGACCATGTGCTCTTGTTCGGTCCGCCGGGTTTGGGTAAGACCACATTGAGTCACATCATTGCGCAAGAGCTGGGTGTGAATTTGCGCCAGACCAGCGGGCCGGTGTTGGAAAAACCCAAGGACTTGGCCGCCTTACTCACCAATTTGGAAAAAAACGATGTGTTGTTCATCGATGAAATCCACCGTTTATCGCCTGTGGTCGAAGAGATTTTGTATCCCGCGCTAGAGGACTACCAGATTGACATCATGATCGGCGAAGGCCCGGCCGCTCGCAGCATCAAACTCGATTTGCAACCGTTTACCTTGGTCGGCGCCACCACGCGTGCCGGTATGTTGACCAATCCGCTGCGGGACCGGTTCGGCATTGTGGCGAGGCTGGAGTTTTATTCACCCGAAGAGTTGTTGCGCATCGTCATGCGCAGCGGCGGTTTGCTCAAAGCGCAGTTGCATGAAGACGGTGCGTTTGAAATCGCGCGTCGCTCTCGCGGTACACCGCGCATTGCCAACCGCTTGCTGCGTCGGGTGCGCGACTATGCAGAAGTGAAAACCGATGGCCGCATCAGCAAAGCCGTGGCGGAAGCGGCACTGGCGATGTTAGATGTGGATGCACAAGGTTTTGATTTGATGGACCGCAAATTGCTCGAGGCGGTGATTCACCGTTTCGATGGCGGCCCGGTAGGTCTGGACAATATCGCCGCCAGCATCGGCGAAGAACGCGACACCATCGAAGACGTGATTGAGCCGTTTTTGATTCAGCAAGGTTTTTTGCAACGCACGCCGCGTGGTCGTATTGCGACCTTGGCGGCTTACCGGCACCTCGGTGTGGCGGCTCCGGCGGCTACACAGAATGCCGCAGGTTTGTTCGGCAATGAAGCTGAATAAAAAATCAGGTACTGCTTTCCTCGCGTGCGTCAGTATCTAAATGACGCTCGTCCGCCCAGCCCACCAGTTGCAAACCTTGCGGCGTCCATAGCAAGCGATTGATAGCGGTATTGCGCAACCCCCATGTTCGCGCCACTTGCAAATCCTGACCGGTGGCGATGCGATAAATAATATCCAGCACACCGCCGTGTGTGACCAGCGCAATTTGCTCACCTCGGTGTTTGCCGGCGATTTCATTCACCATGTTGCTGACGCGTTGATGCAGCATCACCAGACTCTCGCCGCCGCTCTTTGGGGTCCAATGCGGATCACGGTCGCGCCACAGTGAGGCATCCTCCGGATGTGCAGATTGAATTTCATCCCAAGTCTGGCCTTCAAAAAAACCGTAATGCCGCTCTCGCAATGCAATGACTTGCTTGACGTCGTGTTGATGAACAGCTGCAATCTGTTGCGCAGTCACCCATGCCCGGCTTAAATCGCTGGCATAAATGGCATGTATGTCCTCATCAGCGAGCGCTTTGGCCACTTGACTTGCCTGCCACTGGCCTTGTGAATTGAGTGATATGTCAATTTGTCCCTGGATACGCGTGGCAACGTTCCAATCAGTTTCGCCATGTCGAATAGCCAATATGCGTGTGGTGTCCATCAACAGAGTGTAGTCAAAGCCTTGCGGTGGACATGGATTATTAAAATAGCACGATCGTTCTTTTTTGATAGACTGCGCATATGTCAAATCTCTCATCTGTGCCCAAAGACGGCGACAAACTCAACTCGCGCCATCGACTGCTTCACAAAGGCCAACAAACCAAGACGGCCATTGTCGATGCTGCTTTGGGGTTGGCCACCCAAATTGGTCTTGAAGGTTTGAGTATTGGCGCATTGGCCGAAGTCATGAGTATGAGCAAATCCGGGGTGTTTGCGCATTTCGGATCGCGTGAAGAATTGCAAATTTCGGTCATTCGCGAATATCACCACCGGTTTGAGCAAGAGGTTTTTTTTCCGGCCATGCAAATGGCAAGAGGTTTACCCAGACTACAGGCCTTGTTCACCAACTGGATGGCACGCACCAGCATGGAAATCGACTCGGGATGTTTATACATAAGCGGTGCGGCGGAGTTTGACGACAGGCCAGGTCCGGTGCGCGACGCACTGGCCAGTTCTGTGAAAACATGGCTAACCGCATTGCACCGTGCGGTTGTTCAAGCGCGCGATGAAAAGCATTTGTCCGCGGTCACTGATGCCACACAAATGTCTTTTGAAGTACATGGTTTGATTTTGGCTTTGCATTACGAAGCGCGGTTTTTGAAATCCTCAAAAAGTTTGAACCGCGCCAAACAGGGTTTTGAACATATTCTTCAGCGCTACGGCGCCAACTCATTGAAAG
>CANHLD010000169.1 GCA_947461325.1 Comamonadaceae bacterium | reverse complement strand
GCCAACACCATCAAAAAGACATCGTAGCCCACATAACTTTGTTGGCCCAATTCCACATTGCCAAACATGGCATAAGGCTCTGACACGTAATAAGGATTGGCGCCCCAAATCAACTTGGTGATGTCTTCCATCATCAAAAACATGGCATAGGTAACCAACACCAGCAAGACTTCATCGCGCCCGTAAAAAAACCGCAACAGGCCGCGTTCGGTCAAAGGCGCGACCACCATGGCCACAACCACTGCCGCGAGCAACATGGCGAGCATGGACAACTGCGGATGGCTGGCAACGCCATTCATCCAAGCCACCGTGGTGGCTGCAGCATACGCCCCCAGCGCATAAAAACTGCCGTGGGCAATGTTCAATATTTTCAATACCCCGAAAACCAAAGTCAGCCCGAGTGCGACGATGAACAGCCACGAGGCATAACTGATGCCGTCAACCAAGATAGTCAGCGCTAGTTGCATGTTATTTGGCGGCTTTTTTGGTTTTAGCGTCGGGTTTCGCTTCGGGTTTGCTGTCGCATTTCGCGCCGGCAAAGCCGGACTTGAGCCAGTCTTCTGATTTGACATTCAATGGCGGGTTGACACATTCGGCGGCGAAACGCTGAATGTCCTCCAACATGACCATTTTTTTCTCTTCGCTCCATTTGGTGCGACCGATCGCTGTGTCTTGGATGGCTTGCTGACCATTGGACAAAGCCATGCGTACTTTGCCGGCGGGTGACATCCATTCGCTGCCGCGCAAAGAAGCAGCCAACACTTCTGTGGATGGTTTTTTGCCTTTGTTGGCCGCCATGGCTTTTTCAGCGGCGAGTTTCAAGCCCATCAAGGCTTGCGCCATGCGGTATGGCGCTTGCACCGGATAAACGTTATAGGCCTTGCTGTAGGTGTCCCACCACCAAGTGTTCAATGGTGACGCAGGCGCCATCAAGCCATAAGCACCGCGTGCACCGATGATGGCGCCATCGGGCATTTTGTTGCCTAAGCCGGGGAGCACATGGTCTGCGGCGGTCAACACCACTTGCGATTTTTTAAACAAACCACGCGGTGCGGATTGCAAAATAAAGGCTTGCAAATCTCCGCCCCACAAACTCGAGTGAATCAGATCCACCGGCTGTGACATCAGGGCAGAAATTTCTGTGCCGTACTGACCAGCGCCGAATTTCGGCAGTTGATCGACCGCGGGTTTGGCCTCTGGGTATAAATTGGCCATGGACAACATGAAGTCTTTGCGCGAGTCTTGTCCCCAAGCGTAATCTTGGTTGATCATGCTGTAGGTCTTGACCGGTATGTTGCGTGTTTTCAAATAACGCGCCATCGCCACGTTGTCCATGGTGGCATGCGCAGCGGTTCTAAACACATAACGGAAGGTGTTGTCTTCAAATATTCTGGGCGTGCCGCAGTCATACAAAATCAGAAATTTTTTCAATTCTTCTGCCACTGGAGCCACGGCCAAACAATCGCCTGAGCCCACATAGCCGACCACCACATCCACTTTGTCGCGCTCGTACAAGTTGCGCAACTCTTGCACTTGCTTGGTGGCACCACCGGCTTCATCTACATAAATAGCTTCTATTTGCAGGCCACCGATGCCGGGCTTGTTGTAAGGTGCGGGCGCTTGACCTTTGTTGAATGCATCCACCAACACTTTCGCACCGTTGACTGCAGGTATGCCAAAACTTTCAGCCGCTTGACCGGACATAAAACTGACGATACCGATCCGAAAAGTTTCTTGTGCAAAGCCACTGTTGGTGATGCCAAGAAGCAAACTGGCTGTGAGGCAATGCTTGGCGGCGTGTTTGAATTTGTTGAACATGGTTTGTCTCCGTTGATTGCTCATGTCAGGTTTAAGTTTGGCATGAATTGCATGCTTGTGGCAGTTAACCCCTTTGATGGGGTGTTTATTTGTTTTGCAGTTTATCTATCAAACCGTTCAACGCTTCTATAGAGCCGAATGCAATGGAGAGTTCTCCGGCTTGGTCTACTTTGCCGTTTCGTTTGGTTTGTTTTTTAATGCGTATCTCGACTTGCGCGGTAAGTAAATCTGACAGTTCTTCCTCGAGGCGTTTGATGTCTCTGGATTTTTCTTTGGCGGGTTTTTGGGTCACCAAAGAAAAATCGGCACCGATTTTTTTCACCAGATTTTCAGCTTCACGCACCGACAGTTTTTTGGCGCTGATTTGGTTAGCCGCCGTGATTTGCGCCGCTTTGTCCAGACTCAACAATGCACGCGCGTGACCCATGTCTATGTCACCTGCAACCAACATGGTTTGCACCGGTTCTGCCAAATTCAAAAGGCGCAACAAGTTGCTGGCCGCACTGCGCGAACGCCCCACTGCTTGCGCGGCTAGTTCGTGTGTCAAACCAAATTCTTTGATGAGACGCTGTATGCCTATGGCCTCTTCCAAGGGGTTGAGGTCTTCGCGCTGCATGTTTTCAATCAGCGCCATGGCTGCGGCATTCTGGTCGCTGACCTCTCGCACCAACACCGGCACCTCGGTCAATCCCGCCAATTTGGCCGCGCGAAAACGTCTCTCCCCGGCAATGATTTCATAGCCACCGCTAGCGATTTTTCTCACCAGAATCGGTTGCATGATGCCTTGCGATTTGATGCTTTCCGCCAATTCGTACAACGCGCCTTCGTCCATGCGTTTGCGCGGCTGGTAGACGCCGGCCACCATTTGGTCCAACTGCAATGTGGACGGCGTGGCATCGGCGGCGGCATTCAAGACAGCTTCAGTGGCAGTGGGCCCGAGCAATGCTTCCAGGCCACGACCCAATCCTTTGATTTTTTTGGTAACCATTTGTTTTTTCTATCAAGTCTGCTGAAATCTTTGCACCAATTCTTTGGCAAAGTCGATGAACGCCTGGCTGCCTTTGGCCGCCGGATCAAACACCACGCCGGGCAAGCCATAGCTGGGTGCTTCTGCTAAACGCACATTGCGGGGAATCAAGGTGTTGAATACTTTGTCTGCAAAATGCGCTTTAAGTTGGTCGCTGACTTGCTGCTGCAAAGTGATGCGAGGATCGAACATGACACGCAGTAAGCCTATGATTTTCAAGTCTTTATTCAAGTTGGCGTGCACTTGTTTGATGGTATTGACCAGGTCCGTCAAGCCTTCAAGAGCAAAGTATTCACACTGCATGGGCACAATCACGCCATGGGCGGCGCACAAACCATTGAGTGTGAGCAATGACAGTGAGGGCGGGCAATCGATCAACACAATGTCATAGTCTTTCTCGACTTCGGCAATCGCATTTTTCAATCTTCTTTCTCTGTTTTCCAGATTCACCAACTCGACTTCAGCGCCAGCCAAATCACGGTTTGAACCTAAAACATGGTAAGTGGCCATGCCCGGTTTAGCCGCAGCTTCGCCCCAAACGCTGCTGACGCGAGCTTGCGCCAAGGTAGATTCACCCAGCAACACCTCATACACAGAATGCTGAAGTTGGCGCTTATCAACACCAGAGCCCATGGTGGCATTGCCTTGCGGGTCTAAGTCAATCATCAACACACGTTGGCCGATGTGCGCCAAGGAGGCCGCGAGATTCACCGTGGTGGTGGTTTTACCGACCCCGCCCTTTTGATTTGCGATGCAAAAAATGTATGCCATATTGAATTTATTTCTGTAAAACCAAACGCAAACCAAAACCCAGCAAAACCACACCCGCTGCCTTTTGTATGCCATTTCCTATGCGCGGATGACGCCGCATACGACCGGCCAGTTGGCTGGCAAGCAAGGTTAAACCCAGGCCATAAAGAAACGTCAAGGCAGCAACAGTAGCCGCCATCACGCCAAAAGTCAGCCAACTAGGCTGCTGCAGAGGATCCAAAAACAAAGGGAGAAAAGCCATGTAAAAAATGATTGCTTTTGGATTGAACAAGGTGATCCACAAAGTTTGTCTGAAAAAATGACCGGACGACATGTGCAAAAGCGGGGCATCTGTCGGTGAAGACCTGATCATTTGCAAACCCTGATAAGCCAAATACAAGGCGCCCACCCATTGCAAAGCGCCGAACCAGAATGTTGAAGTTTTCAAAATGGCAGCCACCCCGGCAACCGCAGCCCACATCAACACTTGGTCACCCGCTATCACGCCGAGTG
>CANHLD010000168.1 GCA_947461325.1 Comamonadaceae bacterium | reverse complement strand
TCGCCGGTTGCATCAAATCTTCAAACGGCAGTTTGCCGAAACGCTCGCTCAAGGCCACCCAACTCGCGACCGCGCCGGGCACGGTGACCGAATCGATGCCGCGCTTGGGCGGGTTCATGGCGTTGTCGCCGTATTTGCGTTGGAAATACTCAGGTGTCCAAGCCTGCGGCGCGCGGCCTGATGCATTCAAGCCATGCAGTTGCTGGCCGTCCCACAAAATGCAAAACGCGTCTGAGCCCAAGCCGCAACTGACCGGTTCGACGATGGTCAGCACCGCCGCCGCTGCGATGGCTGCATCCACCGCATTGCCGCCGCGCCAGAGCATGCGCAAACCGGCTTGTGCGGCCAAGGGGTGCGAGGTTGACACGATGTTGCGGGCGAAGACGGGGAGTCGGGTACTGCTGTAGGGATTGTTGAAATTGAAAGACATGGTGTGTGAATGATGAGACGAGAAAAACCGCTGACACGGCGCGAGCTTTAAAAAAATCAGTTGTCCGGACGCATGACCTTGAAATGCAATCGACGCGTGATACGCCAGACCACCAAAGCAATGACTGGCACGGCCAACGCGGTAACCATCGTCGGATCGTTAATCCAGCCTTTGGCCTGCAAACCTTCCGCCACATAGTGCATCAAACCGGTGATGTAGTAAGTGATGGCCGCCACCGACAAACCTTCGACGGTGCTTTGCAGTTTCAATTGCAAACCTTGGCGTTTGTTCATCGCTGTCAGCAAGGCCTGGCTACTTTGTTCCTGCTGGAAGTCCACGCGCGTTCGCAACAAATTGCTCATGCGTGAAACGCGCTCGGATAACGCAGTTTGCCGTTTAGCGACCCAATCACAAGTGCTGCGCGCTGGTGATAAACGCCGGTCCATGAATTCACCGATTGACTGAAAACCGGGCAAGCGGGTTTCGCGTATGTCTTGTATGCGTCTGTCCACCAGTTCGAAATACGCTTTGCTGGCAGAAAAGCGTGAGTGTTGCGACGCATACTGGCCTTCGACCTGACCGGCCAACCGGGTCAGTCGCTCCAGCAATTCGGCCTCTTCGTCTTGTCTGGCGCTGCGAATGGCTTGGGCCAAATCAGCAAGTTCTTGTTCGGCCTGCGCCAGCGCGGGGGCGGCGCTGCGCGCCACTGGCAAACCCAATAAAGCCATCATGCGGTAGGTTTCAATTTCCAACAGGCGTTGCACCAACCGGCCTAAGCGGCGTTTGGACAACTGACCGACACGCAACAACATGCGCGAATAACCGTTGGGGTCGATTTGAAAATCGGTGTGCAATGTGGCAAAGCCTTCGGCGAGTTGACAGGCCACCAGACTGTCTTCGCGAAACTGTTGGTGCAATTCGTCGCGATCGGCCAAGTTGTCGGTTTGCTTGGCCCACAAATGGATTCGGGACAAACATTCACCGGGCAAGGCCTGCAGCCATTGCTGAGGAATCACGCGCAAAGCCAAACCATAGTCATCGGCTTTAGGCAAACCATCGATGGCATCCACCATGAAAGTCCAAGTGACAAATTCGGTGTGCAATTCCCAGCGCAGCCGCCAACGGCCTAAATCGATACGTAAATGGTTGGCATTGGCATCAGGCACCGGCAAATGCTGATCCCGCAGCAAGGCCAGCAAGTGTTCGCGACTGGCTTCGCGTGCGTCAGCATCGGCGAGCATCACCACATGGGTGATGGCCACGGGCGCGCTCATGGGCTCGGGCGGACGGGCATGCACTTCATTGTGTAAGGCGCGGCGCAGTGCGTGTTCTTTCATGTGTCAGTCTCAATCTTCGACAAAAGCTTCTTCACGTTTGGACTTGATGGCCGGCAGCAATACCAATAACAGCAAAACCACGGCCAGCGCCAACAAGGCCGCCGACAAAGGCCGCGTGATGAACACCGTCCAGTCACCGCGTGCCAGCTTCAAAGCGCGCTTCAAATACTCTTCCATCATCGGGCCCAAAATGAAGCCGAGCAACAAAGGCGCGGGTTCACATCCGAGTTTGGTGAACACATAGCCCGCCAAGCCGAACAAGGCTACCAGCCAGATATCGAAAGTGGAATTATTGGTGGTGTAGACACCGATGGCGCAAAACAAAACAATGGCCGGAAACAAATAGTGGTAGGGCACGGTCAGCAGTTTGATCCAAATGCCGATCATGGGCAGGTTCAAAATGATGAGCATCAAATTACCGATCCACATGGACACAATCAATCCCCAGAACAATTCGGGGTTGACGGTCATGACTTGCGGACCGGGTTGAATGTTGTGAATGGTCATGGCGCCGACCATCAAAGCCATCACTGCATTGGGTGGAATGCCTAAGGTCAGCAAAGGTATGAAGGAAGTTTGTGCACCCGCGTTATTCGCCGACTCAGGCGCGGCCACGCCCCGGATATTGCCCTGACCCAGAGGCACTTCACCAGCCTTGAGTTTGATTTTTTTCTCCAAGGTGTAGGAAGCAAAAGAAGCCAAAACGGCACCGCCGCCGGGCAACACACCCAACACCGATCCGAGTGCGGTGCCGCGCAGCACGGCAGGCATCATCTGCTTGAAATCCTCGCGGGTCGGAAACAAACCCTGCACTTTGGCGGTGAACACTTCGCGTTCCGTCTCGCTTTTGGCCAGGTTGCTGATGATCTCGCCGTAGCCGAACACGCCCATGGCCAAGGCTACAAAACCAATGCCATCGGTCAACTCAGGAATATCCAAGCTGAACCGAGCAATGCCAGAGTTGATGTCAGTGCCCACCAAGCCCAGCAGCAGCCCCAAAATAATCATGGCGATCGCTTTAAGCAAAGAACCGGACGCCAACACCACCGCGCCGACCAGACCGACCACCATCAAAGCACAGTACTCAGCAGGTCCGAACGCGAATGCCAGTTCGGTCAACGGTGCAGCAAATGCGGCTAACAACAAAGTGCCCACACATCCTGCAAAAAACGATCCCAAACCGGCGGCGGCCAAAGCCGGGCCTGCCCGCCCCTGACGCGCCATCTGATAACCGTCCAAGGTGGTGACCACCGAAGAAGATTCACCCGGCAGATTCACCAAAATGGCAGTGGTCGAACCACCATATTGCGCGCCGTAATAAATACCGGCCAGCATGATCAATGCAGATACCGGCGGTAAGGCATAAGTCGCGGGTAACAACATGGCGATCGTGGCCACCGGCCCGATGCCGGGCAACACGCCGATCAGCGTACCCAACAAACAACCAATCAACGCATACAGCAAATTGATGGGCGTACCGGCAACAGCAAATCCGGTGGCAAGGTTGGCAAGCAAGTCCATGCGTTTCCGATCAATTCAATTTGATGAAGTCAGGCCACAAGGGCAAGGGCAAATTCAAGAGGCGAATAAACACCAAGTAACTGCCTAGAGCAAGAACGCTGGCCAGCACCAACCAGCGTTTGAAAGTGAAACTCGCGGCATCTGCCAACAAAGCCAAGCCGCACAAAACGTAGATGGCAGCGATGATGCCCATGGAAGGCAAACCGAGCATCGGCAAACCGCCCAAAAAAACGCCGAACAACAGGTTCGCACCCAAAATACACAGCAGTGGTCGCCACGCAATGTCACCGATCAAGCCGCCGTCGGGTGTCTCCACCACCAGCGAGAAAAACATAATGAAGCCGCCCAGCAGCACCAGCAACAAACCCAGCACCAGTGGGAAATAACCCGGGCCCATTTGGCTGGCGGTTCCGACCGTGAATTCTGTGGCCGAACTCCAAGCAAACGCAGCGCCGGTCAACGTAAACATCACCCCAGAAGTGAAATCTTTTTGGCTCTTGATTGACAAAGTAAAACTCCTGAAGAGAGCAAAGGCGTGATTGTCACCTATGACGCTGTGGGTCGGAGAAGCCGCAGCCATTGCGGCGCAGGCAGGCGCCAGCGCTTTTGAATCTCTGCGGCACGCGCTTGCAAAAGCTCTTCTGCGGGGTGTTGCGCCGTGCGAAGTGCCAGCACCACGGTATTGCCTTCGCGCGTCGGCTTGAATGCCCATACCGTGTCAGCGCCAAAAGCTTGGCTGATGTGCCCTAGGCTGCGCTCGAAACTGGATGAGCGCCCGAACAAATTGACCAGCATGCATCCGCGCTCGGTCAGCAAGCGGCGGCAGTCGGCGTAAAAACCGGGGTCATCCAACAC
>CANHLD010000167.1 GCA_947461325.1 Comamonadaceae bacterium | reverse complement strand
TGCCTTCAGAGCCGACCACCAAGGGCAGCAAATCCAGGCCGGGTGCGTCCAGCGCATCGCCACCGAATTCAATCCATTCGCCTTCGATCGTCAAGCCTTTGACCTTCATCACGTTATGCAAGGTCAAACCGTATTTCAAGCAATGCACGCCGCCTGAGTTTTCGGCGACGTTGCCGCCAATGCTGCAAGCAATTTGGCTGGATGGGTCGGGCGCGTAATACAAACCCAGCGGTGCTGCGGCTTCACTGATGGCGAGGTTGCGCACACCGCTTTGCACCACCGCAGTTCTGCTGTGTGCGTCCATTTTCAAAATGCGGTTGAACTTAGCCAGCGACAAGGTGACACCTTGTGCATGCGGCATGGCGCCGCCGGACAAACCGGTGCCTGCGCCGCGCGCGACCACAGGAACAGACAGTGCATGACAAGTGCGCAACACAGCTTGTACTTGCTCATAAGTTTCGGGCAGCGCGACGCACAAAGGGCGCTGGCGGTAAGCGGTCAGGCCATCGCATTCATAAGGCGTGGTGTTTTCAGATGAGGACAACACGGCGTATGCGGGCAGCACCTGGCGCAATGCTTGAACCACCTGAGCGCTGCGCGCTGCAAGTGCGTTTGCTTGAGTTTGTAAATGTTGAATATCGGGTGAGGTAATAGCGTTCATACCGCTACTGTAATCCGTATGCCCCAAGGCGTGAAAACAGCCATGTATTCACCCTGTTTGAGCAGCGACAAAAACAGCAACAGTGCAAATGCATCGCTTGTAAGAAAGAGGCATTCAAGAAAGCCTAAAGCAATGAAACGCGTATGCCTTGAAGTGTCAATAAATTCACGGCGAGTCAATTCCCTTAGTTGAGCAACTGTCGAAAAACCCCCGCAAAACCGTGAATGCCAAGGTGTGCTTTTCAGCTGTTTTTTATTCGAAAAGCATGCATAAAAAAAGAGTGCGATGTGGCACCCGTTTTGCCAATGAAGACCCATCAGTCATCACCTGGAGGTCTTCATGTTCATCGCTACTTTTGCACGCCAATGTATTCATTCATTGGCATTCTTCACGCACCTGTCAAGTCGCTCATGGTTTGCGTTTGGCACAGGGGCATTTTGGCGCCAAGTTGGTTTGGGTTGGATGATTTGCCATGCGGTATCCACTGCCTATGCGATTCAAATTCAGCGCGTAGAAACAGATGTGTTTGTCTCTGGTGACATCGTTGCCCAAGACGATGTGAAGTTGCGCGCCGAATTTGATGTGGCACCGGTCAAACGTTTGATATTGGTCAATTCACGCGGTGGGCACTTGAGTGCCAGCCTCAATATTGCGCGTTGGCTCACCACCCGATCAGTCACGACCTTGGTGGTTGGTCCGTGCTTGTCGGCGTGTTCATTGATTTTCATGGCGGGCGCAGAGCGTCAATACGCCACCGGGTTTGAGCCGCGATTGACGGTGATTGGTATCCACGGGCCCAGCCTGCCGTTGACCGGGCAAATGTTGCCCGAGCGTGCAGGGGAAATGTTGGCGTTTTACAAAGAACGCATGGGCGACAAATACGATGCCGATTTATTGCATGCAGCACTCTACCAAATGAAAGACGCCACTGGTTTCGTGTTGATCCGTGAAATGGCGCGTAACAGCTCGCGCGACCGTATCACCTTGCATTGCCCAACGGCTGGTACGCCGCGCTGGCTGTGCACCGAGTACCCGCGTTTGGATGCGTTCACCTTGGGCTTGGTCACCAACATAGAAACCGTGAGCTTGCAACTGCCAGACAGCATGCGCCCTAGAATGCCTTGACCGTCAGCGCCACACGGATGCAATGGTCTGCAAATTCAAGGAGAGACGCGGTATGGGCGACAGCAACATCAAACTCGACAACCTGTGGTTGCCGTTCACGCCGAACAAAGATTTCCATCAGTCGCCGCGTGTGTTCACCGCTGCCGATGGCATGTACTTCACGACAGCAGACGGCCGCAAAGTATTGGACGGCGTGTCCAGCCTGTGGTGTGTGGGCGCCGGTCACAACCGCCGCGAAATCAACGAGGCTATATACAAGCAATTGCAAACGCTGGATTACGCCACCGCGTTTCAATTCGGCAATGACCGCGCGTTTGAAGCGGCACAGATGATTGCCGCACTCGCCCCCGGTGACTTGAACAAAGTGTTTTTTTGCACATCAGGTTCGGAAGCGGCGGACACCGCCATGAAGATGGCGCTGGCCTACCACCGCGCACGTGGGCAAGGCCACCGCCATGTGTTTATAGGACGTGAGCGCGGTTACCACGGTGTAGGTTTTGGCGGCATGAGTGTGGGTGGCATTGGCGGCAACCGCAAGCTGTTCGGCTCGGCCATGTTGCCGCATGTGGACCATTTGCGTTTCATCCACGACCCGGTCAATCACGCGTATATCAATGGCGAGCAACCGGAGTTCGCAGAAGATTGGTTGCTGGAGTTGGAGCAACGCATCTTGCCGTTGCACGACCCGAGCAATGTGGCAGCCATCATCGTCGAGCCGGTGGCGGGCAGCGCCGGTTGGTACATACCGCCCAAAGGCTATTTGCAACGCTTGCGTGAGATTTGCGACAAGCACGGCATTTTGTTGATTTTTGATGAAGTGATCACCGGCTTTGGCCGCATGGGCAAGCCGTTTGCCGCCGACTATTTCGGCGTCGTGCCAGACATGTTGAACTTTGCCAAATGCGTGACCAACGGCGTGGTGCCCATGGGCGGCGTGGTGTGTCGCGAGCATGTGTATGAAGCCATCATGTCTGTGCCCACGCCGGCGCACGTCATTGAGTTTTCACACGGCTATACCTACTCGGGTCACCCGGTGGCTTGCGCGGCTGCAGTGGCCACCATGAAGTTGTTGGCCGAAGAACAATTGTTTGAGCGCGCTGCCATCATGGGTCCGGTGCTGGGTAACGCTGTTCACGCTGCTATCAAAGGCTTGCCCCATGTGATCAGCATTCGCGCGCTGGGCTTGGCGGCAGCGGTAGAGCTCAGCCCCTCGGACAAGGGCGTGGGTGCGCGTGGTTACGCTGTGTTCCAAGACTGTTTAAAGCACGGCGTCTTGGTGCGCAGCGCAGGCGACAACCTGGTGCTGGCCCCTGCCTATGTGGTGGAAAAAGCGCAGATTGAGCACATGGTGGATGTGCTGGCGCAGGCGATCAAGCGGGCAGCTTGAAGTTATGTCGGGTTGCGTCAGGTGGGATGGGCTGTAGCGTAGCTGTCATCACTGACTTGAATCGCTGAGGTCTAGGCTATGGCGTTTTAAGGCGATTGCACTTTGCGCAATTGCTGCTCCAGCACATCGCCATTAGTTTGGGCGATGCGCACCTTCACCGGCAAATAGCCATGCGCCGGTGACAGCCATATTTCAGCGGTCTGGTCGTAGTTTTTCAAAGGCATGCGACTGATCTTCCAAGTGTTGAGTTGGCCGATGGGCAAGCTCAACACTTCTTCTTTGTCGACTTGAAAAGCCCACTGGTCTGAACTTTTGGCAGCCACCACTTGAAACGGTATTTGTTGCCCGGCTTGTCTGAGTTCAGGTGTGCCTGCCAACAAAGCGCCGAGTTGCACAAACAAACTCAAACGGTCTTGCGCGCCGGGTTGCAAGACTTGCGGTGTGCTGTTGGCGCTGAACACCACCAGACCTTTGTCACGCTCGAAATGCGCCGCCACTTCTTGTTTGTATTTGTCGCCGAACCGTTTGGGTTGCACGCCTTGCGCGCTCAATTGCCCGATGCTGTTTTGGCTGCGTGAGCCCAGCAGCACATGGCGTATATCCAGATTCATTTTGTAATTGGCGCCATCGTGTTGCCACACCAACTCGCCGTCCGCGCTGTAACGAATGCCTTTGCTTTCACCGATCACGTCATACAACAGTTTCGATGGGGCGGGAAACACAAATTTCGCATTCGCCAACCAAGGCGGCGCTTGTGACTCAGGGTTGATGGCCACAGTCGGTTCGCTCGAGAGGGGCGCAGGCGCTGCTGGCGGCACGGGTAGGGGCTCAGGTGCTGCAGGCGTGGCTGTGGCTTCTGTGCTTGGCGTGGCCTCAGCAGCAGCGGGTGCGGGTTCTTCGGTAGCCGGGGCCTGTGTCGTGTCTACCGGGGCCGTCACTTCCTTGGGCACTTCAGTCTGCGCAGGATTGATCG
>CANHLD010000166.1 GCA_947461325.1 Comamonadaceae bacterium | reverse complement strand
TTCGGCATACAAAGTGTCAAACACCAGACTGGATTTACCGGAACCGCTGGGGCCGGTGAACACCGTCAACTCGTTGGTGCGGATGTCTATGTCTATGTTTTTGAGATTGTGCTGACGGGCACCCCGAATACGAATAAAACCTTGGCTCATCCCGCCATTATTCACCGAGGTAGGCAGCGCGTACTTTCGGGTCATGCAGCAGGGCTTTTGCCTCGCCTTGCATGCTGATTTCGCCGGATTCCATGACATAGGCACGTTGCGCCATTTTCAAAGCCCGGCTGGCGTTTTGCTCGACCAGCAGCAAGGTCACGCCCAAACTTGCCACTTCGGTAATCACTTCAAAAATTTTGTCCACCATGAGGGGCGACAAGCCCATGGACGGTTCGTCCAATAACAGCAAACGCGGGCGGCTGAGCAAGGCACGACCCATGGCCAGCATTTGCTGCTCGCCGCCGGACAAGGTACCTGCCAGTTGCACACTGCGTTCTTTCAAACGCGGAAACAAATGAAACACGCGTTCAATGTCGGTTTGTATGCCTGCTTTGTCGCGGCGCAAATACGCGCCCATTTGCAGATTTTCCAAAATGCTCATGCGGGTGAACACGCCGCGTCCCTCAGGCACCATGACTAAGCCCTGCTTGACCAGGTCCCAGCTGCCCTGCCCGCGAATATCACGCCCCAGGTATTCGATGCGACCGGCCGAAGCAATGAGCGAGCCGGTGATGGCCTTCATGGTGGTGGTCTTACCTGCCCCGTTAGAACCGATCAGCGACACCAATTCACCTTCGTTGACTTGAAAACTGACGCCTTTGACCGCTTGTATGCCGCCATAAGCAACCCGCAAATCGGTGACTTGCAACAAGGCGCTCATTCAATGCTCTCCTGTGCCGAGATAGGCTTCGATCACTTTGGGATCGGACTGCACTTGCGCAGGTGTGCCTTGCGCAATTTGTTTACCGTAGTCCAACACCGTGACCGCATCGCACAAACCCATGACCAGTTTCACATCATGCTCGATCAACAAAATAGTGCGCCCGTCGTTGCGTATGCGGTCTATCAATTCACGCAGTTGCATTTTTTCAGTGGCGTTCATGCCAGCCGCCGGTTCGTCCAGCGCGATCAACTGCGGATCGGTCGCCAGTCCACGCGCAATTTCCAAACGGCGCTGATCACCGTAACTGAGTGTGCGCGCTTTGTAATCAGCCAAATCGGCAATGCCTACATAGGCCAGTAACTCGTGTGCACGTTGTTCAATCGCCGCTTCTTCAGCGACAAAAGCTTTGCTGCGGAAAATGGCGCCCAGCAAACCCGAGCCAGTGCGCACATGCCGTCCAACCATGACATTTTCCAAGGCGGTCATCTCGGCGAACAAGCGGATGTTTTGAAACGTACGGGCGATGCCAGCTTTGGCCACTTCATGCACCGAGGTGGGTTGGTAAGGATTCCCCGCCAACTCGAAACGGCCTGTGTCGGGTGTGTACAAGCCGGTGATCACATTGAAGAAGGTGGTTTTGCCGGCACCATTAGGGCCAATCAATCCATAGACTTGACCGCGTTGAATCGTCATGCCCACATCGCTCAGCGCTTGCAAGCCGCCAAAGCGTTTGGAGATACCTTGCACATTCAACACCGGCGTATTCATGCTGACTTTTTCTCCGCCGTCAGTGCTTTGCCGTGTTCAGGCGCAGGCCACAAACCACGCGGGCGCCACAACATGATGAGAATCATCGCCAAGGCAATCAAGAGTTGGCGAAGAATGGCTGCATCCAAGCGGCCACCGGTTAACTCCTGCAAGGGACTGGCCACATAGCGCAACACTTCGGGCAAAGCCGACAACAACACCGCACCCAAAATCACACCGGGTAAGTGACCGAGCCCGCCCAAGACCACCATGGCGACGATCATTACCGACTCCATCAAGCTGAATGACTCAGGCGATACAAAGCCTTGGAACGAAGAAAACAAGACACCTGCCACACCGCCGAATGTGGCACCCATGCCAAACGCCATCAGCTTGAGGTTGCGCGTATTCAAGCCCATGGCCTTGGCGGCGATTTCGTCTTCACGTATAGCCATCCAGGCTCTGCCGATACGTGAGTTTTCTAAACGGTAACAAATGA
This sequence comes from Comamonadaceae bacterium, assembly GCA_947461325.1. Classification (GTDB taxonomy): domain Bacteria; phylum Pseudomonadota; class Gammaproteobacteria; order Burkholderiales; family Burkholderiaceae_C; genus Limnohabitans. The sequence continues at coordinate 2,043 of CANHLD010000166.1, read as the reverse complement.
AAGCACTGACCAACACCACGAGCAAAAAAAGATAGTAGTACTGCGTGACGCCGGGCAATTCAATGAAACCTAAATCGAGTTTGCGCGATAGCGGATGACCCATCACGGTCATGGCGTCAATCTGACCCAGACCCTTGGGCCCATTGGTGATGTTGACCGGGTTGTCCAAATTGTTCATGAATACGCGAATGATTTCACCAAAACCCAAAGTGACGATGGCCAGATAGTCGCCGCGCAACTTCAAGGTAGGCGCACCCAGCAACAAACCAAACAAACCGGCGAGTCCTGCGCCCAGCGGAATCACCGCCCATAAAGGCGTGTGTAAGCCTTCTGGAAACATGGCGGCAATGGCAGGAAATGTGTCTGTCAAATGCGGCGATGCCAGCAAGCCAAACATGTAAGCACCGACGGCGAAAAAAGCCACGAACCCCAAGTCGAGCAAACCGGCATACCCCACCACAATATTCAAGCCCAAAGCCAGCAACACATACAACAAAGCCATGTCTGCAATACGCACCCAACCGTTGCCTATGGTTTGCAAACCCAGTGGCAAAACCAACAGCAACACGGCCCACATGGCGTAACGGGTGTAGGGGGTTGTACGCGTTGGCTTCATATCAAGCCCTGTCCGCCACACGCTCACCCAACAAACCTGAGGGCCGCAAAGTCAACATGATGATCAGCACCACGAAAGCAAAAATATCGGCGTAATGGCTGCCCAGCACACCGCCGGTCAAGTCGCCGATATAGCCCGAAGCAATCGCTTCGATCAAGCCCAGCAAAATGCCACCGACCACTGCACCGGGTAAGTTTCCAATGCCACCAAAAACAGCGGCAGTGAATGCTTTGAGTCCGGGTAGAAAGCCCATGCCGTGTTGAACTGTGCCGTAGTTGGAGGCCCACATCACACCGGCGAGAGCAGCCAACACCGCACCTATGACAAAGGTAGCCGAGATCACCATGTCAGGCTTGACACCCATCAACGTAGCCACACGCGGATTCTCTGCAGTTGCACGCATGGCGCGCCCGAGGCGTGTGCCGTTGACCAGCCACATCAATACAGCCAGGGCCATCGCAGTGACCGCCAAAATCAGAATCTGTGTAGGAGTGATCACCGCCCCTGCAACAGGAATCGGGTCACTGGGCAGCAGCGTGGGAAAAGCTTTGTAATTGGGTTTCCAAATCACCATGGCCAATGTCTGCAGCAAAATGGACATGCCGATGGCCGTGATCAAGGGCGCAAGCTTAGGAGCGTTGCGCAAAGGTTTGTAAGCGATTTTTTCGATCGCAAAATTCAAAGCAGCGGCCACAACGCAAGCGCAAATCAAGGCGATCAGCAGCATCAACCAACCGGGCATGGTGGGGGCGTATTCCTGCAAGACACCGATCACCGTCCAACTGGTGAGTGCGCCCACCATCAACACTTCGCCGTGGGCGAAGTTAATCAGGTTGATGATGCCGTAGACCATGGTGTAGCCAAGAGCCAGCAAAGCATACATGCTGCCCAAGACCAAACCATTGATGATTTGTTGCAACAGGATATCGATGACGACTCTCCTATGAGGTGCGCGATTGTAGGTAAAAAAAAGCCCTCCACAATGGGAGGGCTTGGTTATTCAAAATAGTTTTGAATTAATCGTCAGCATAGATGTCTACGTCTTTGGTTTCCTTGATGAACAAAGTACCAATGATGAAGGTAGCACCTGCAATGATGATCGGGTACCACAAACCGTTATACATATTGCCGGTTTGAGCCACGATAGCAAACGCAGTGGTTGGCAACAAACCGCCGAACCAGCCATTACCGATGTGGTAGGGCAAAGACATGGAGGTGTAGCGGATGCGGGTGGGGAACATCTCCACCAGCATGGCGGCGATGGGGCCATACACCATAGTTACCAGAATCACCAGATAGGTGAGGATCAATATGACGACTGGCTTATTGACTTTCATCGGATCTGCTTTGGCAGGGTATCCAGCAGCTTTGAGCGTGGCGCTCAGGTTAGCAGAGATGACTGCATCGCGGCTTTTCTTTTCATCCGA
>CANHLD010000165.1 GCA_947461325.1 Comamonadaceae bacterium | reverse complement strand
CTCGGTGGCCATGCCCATCCGGTACAAACGGCTTACCCGCTGTTCGGGTCTGCATACCTCGGTGCAGTTGTCGCCACATGGTTTACGTTTTTACCGTCGTTCATTTTCATACTCGCGGGCGGCCCCTTAGTCGAGAGGACACAAAACCAGTTGCGTTTTACCGCTCCATTGACAGCGATCACGGCGGCGGTAGTCGGTGTGATGTTCAATCTGGCCTTGTTCTTCGCTCAACATGTGCTGTGGCCTCAAGGTTGGAACGGTCCGTTTGAAACCACTTCAGCCCTGTTGACACTGGCTTGCATACTGGCCTTGATACGCATGAAATGGCCGGTGCTTCGTGTATTGACTGCCTCGGCCGTTATGGGTCTGTTGCTGAATGGGCAAATGCACTTACCGATGTGACCGCCTGCGATTCAGACATCGTCTGAGATTCAAGCCACACGTATACCTAACGAACCCAACACACCGAAATCTGCAACGACTTGCGCGCCTTCATGCATGACAACCGGCACCACACACGTACCAGTAATCACGGTGTCACCTTCGCGCAAATGCATGCCGTGACTGATCAATTCATTGGCCAGCCATGTCAATGCAATGCGCGGATCCCCGAGCACATTCGCACCACTGCCTTGGGCGCTCACCACACCTTGTTGCCACACCTGAACGGCATGCTGACTCAAGTCCAAATCGCGCCAAGGAAAGCTGACCGCCTCACCCAACACCAATTGGTTCGCACACGCAAAGTCCGCCAGCAACATCGCCTCTCCAATATGCACAAAATCCAGCCAGCGGGAGTCGGGAATTTCAATGGCCAGATGCAAGTCTTTGACATGCGACATCACCTGCTCGGTGGTGAGCGGTTGATGGGATGTACTCATCACATCAGAGCCGATACGAAATGCAAATTCAGGCTCCATCACGCGCATGAGGTTGTTTTGCAAACTGATGGTTGCGTCCGGCTTCATACATCGCGAACTCAGTAAGCGGCCCGCTAAAGGACCACTCACTCCTATGTGCTTTTGACCTGCGATGCTGGTGGCCGCTATTTTCCATCCCATGGCCGGTTCACCCGTGGCCTCAAACAATGCCAGTTGTGCGGCATAGCCCTCTGCCCGGCTCTTGGGTTGGCGCATGCTGGCATCCGGCGTGGGTAAATGTTGTTTGTTCTGCCATGCGGACAACAGTTGATCAATCAATGCTTGGAAGGAAGTGTCAGACATGAATAGCTCCAGAGTCTTGAGTGCGGTTGGGTAATTCATTCAACAAGCTGCGTTGCGCAACTCAAAGAATACCAATCGCTTCAGTTTAAATGTTTTGCAGAGCAGGTCGCTCAGGCTGAAGTCGCCACCCTGACAAATCGCAGAGAATGCACTTTCACTCTATGGCACTTGCTATGAAAAAAATATGTTGTGTGGCCCTGATTTTGTTCGGGTTCAATTGCCATGCCGAATGGACGTTGTTCATGGAAATGGAGGATGGCACTTGGTATGTAGACAAGGCCACCCGCACCGGCGATGCGCAACCCGGCATCTGGACCTTGTTTGACCACAAAACACCTGTGGGCGCATTTGGTGTGCGCTCGGTGAAGACCTTGGTGGAAACCGATTGCCAAGAGGGATGGTTGCGCGAAAAGTCGCTGGTGGTGTTCAACGATCAAATGGCCAAGGGATCGATTTTGCGCAACACCTCACCGGGCACCATGAAAATTTTTCCTCAGCCCGGCAGTGCTTACGAAAAAATAACTCAATCCCTTTGCCAAAAATAAAACATGGCGGTTCGCAATACACATTGCGTTTATGTGGTCGAACTCCACCCCGACGTCTGGTTTGAGCCTAAGTTTAAACGCAGCAACCCTGACTACATCTCAGGCAAACCCTTTGTGTATGTGGGCATGACCGGACTCGATCCGGACACTCGTTTTGACAACCACAAAGCTGGCATCAAGGGCAATGTGTATGTCAAAAAATACGGCTTGCGATTGATGACCGAATTGTTTGAGCACCTCAACCCCATGCCTTACGGGGACGCGCAATACATGGAAGTGGATTTAGGCATCCGGCTGAGACAAGCCGGTTATGGGGTTTGGCAGGCTTAGTAACCGGTGTTGCTCGGGTTTTGCGCCAGAAGATTTGTTGAGTCACAAGCCACCCATACTCAGCCACTTGCATGTGCGCTACCAGCGGCTTATCATGAGGTGAGCCTCGTCTTGTGCGGCGAGGTTTGTTTTCATTGCTCCCTCTTTCACGCACCCAAAATCCCATCGCCCAAATCATGTCTTTGAAAAAATTTGCTCCCTGGAAAATCCAAGCCGATGACAGATTCAAGTTGTCGGACATACCCACCCGACTACCTGCTGGCAAAGCTCAAGTGGACGAAGCCAAATGGCTCAAATCTTTGTTTGAGCGTCTCAACAAAATGCAAAACACCTTGTATGCGGCCAAATCGCATGGACTGCTGCTGGTGCTGCAAGGCATGGACACGGCGGGCAAGGACGGCGTGATTCGCCATGTATTCACCCACGTAAGTCCGTTGGGCGTTCGAGCGCAGCCATTTGCAGCGCCCACAGACGAGGAAAGTCGTCATGATTTCCTTTGGCGCATTCACAGCAAACTGCCTGCCAAAGGTGAGATGGTCATTTTCAATCGCAGCCACTATGAAGATGTCTTGGTGCCACAAGTCAGGGGCTTACTCAAACCTGCCATGATTGAAAAACGTTTGGCGCACATCCGTAACTTTGAAGCATTGCTACAAGACGAAGGCATCACTGTGTTGAAATGTTTTTTGCACATCTCCAAGTCGGAGCAGAAAAAACGTTTGCAAGCCCGGTTGGAAGATCCGCAAAAACAATGGAAGTTGCAAGCCTCAGATTTCGAAGACCGCAAGTTGTGGCCTGCGTTCATGCGCGCCTACCAACAAACGCTGTCGGCGACCAGCACCAAGGAATCGCCTTGGTACATCATTCCGGCGGATGACAAATCAGACCGCAACCTGTTTTTGGCAGAGCTACTGGTCAACACGCTGGAAGACATGCATTTGAAAATGCCCCAGCCCAGCATCAAGCCTGGAAGTATCAAGCTCGTTTGAAATAAACGACTGCAGCAGTGACAGCAAGAATAAAAGCCCACACCGCCATGGCGTTATTGCCCAGAAAGTTGATGGCTTTTTCTTCCATCAACAAATGCGTCGGTATGTTTTTATTGCCGCTGTTGTTACCGGCTATAAACGGCTGTCTGAGTGGCTGTGCGTTGACCCGCCAATCATGCTCACTCATTTGTAAAAAACTCTCAACAGAATGACTGTCGGACGATTGCGCCGCCGCCAATTGCTTTTCTAAAAGCACACAACGTAAAGCCAAAAGATAAGCACCCTGTGGATGGGTCTTCAGGGTCTCCGCCACCATGCCGGCGGCCTGCTCGTCTTGAGTAGGTAAACGGGTTTGCTGCAAATCACGCAAAAATTTGCTCAACACATCGCGTTCAGCTTCAATCATCATGAACTCCTTGGGTTACTTTGTCGGTTTGAATAGGGTTTTGCAGCGAGTCATGCGTAGGGTATTTCAATAGCAAAAAAGGGAACAGTATGAATCCCATCAAAATCCAACTGAAAAACCCGCCTAAGCCGATATTGACCGTGATAAATATAGCAACCAAAGCACCGAATTTGACAGCGGTATTTTTCATGAATAAAAAACCCACCAACAACTCACCCAAGGTCAATACATAGGCAATGAGAAAAGCCCAAGGAATAGCGAAATGTGTGAGGTAAGCACTGCCCATGGAGTCCTGCGGCAGATCTGCCAAGCGTTCAACGAACATGGCTTTCAAAGTATCGGACCAGAGCAAGCCGATCGCGAGCTTAAAGCAACCGCCGAGGAAAAAATACAGGCCGTAAAGCTGGCGGCAGGTATGTAAAGCCTTCGATGGAGAGAAAGCTTGTTTGATTGACCAAGTTTGACCTTCTCCCCAATTGATAGACATTTCAGTTGGCCCTCGCTACCCACACAGTGGCTCCCTCAGGGCCGTAGTTTTCAATGTGGGGAATATCGCGCGCCAGCCGAAAAGGGTCGCCTGCTTTGAGTGTGATGACCTTCTCACCCAAGGTCAACTTGAACTCGCCGCGCACCACCAAGGCGCTGACATCAAATGGATGGGTATGTGTAT
>CANHLD010000164.1 GCA_947461325.1 Comamonadaceae bacterium | reverse complement strand
GGTGTATTCATCGATAGGCGTGCGTTTGCCGTAGCCGTTTTCAGTGGCGGTCAACACACTGTTGCGGGCGATGAGGGTGGCATCGGTGACTGCGTTTTCCTGCTCAGCCACCAGCAAAGCGATGACGGATTGGCCTTCGTCCAAAGACATGCCGCGCACACCGCGCGCACTGCGTCCCAGGGGGCGCACATCGTTTTCATCGAAACGCACGGCCTTGCCGCCGTCGCTGAACAGCATGACATCGTGTTTGCCGTCGGTGAGGGCTGCACCGATCAGGTAGTCGCCGTCGTCAAGATTAACGGCAATGATGCCGCCCTTGCGCGGGTTGTTGAACTCGTCGAGAGAGGTTTTCTTGACCGTGCCCATGGACGTGGCCATGAACACAAATTGATCGTCGGGGAATTTGCTGGCTGCCCCTGTCAACGGCAGCACCACATTGATTTTTTCGCCTTCAATCAACGGGAACATATTGACAATGGGGCGACCGCGTGAACCGCGAGAACCCTCTGGCACTTCCCAGACTTTGAGCCAGTACAAACGGCCGCGGTTGGAGAAACACAAAATGTAATCGTGCGTGTTGGCGATGAACAACTGCTCGATCCAGTCGTCTTCTTTGGTGGCCGTGGCCTGCTTGCCGCGACCGCCGCGTTTTTGCGCGCGGTACTCAGACAGCGGCTGGCTTTTGATGTAGCCGTTGTGTGAGAGCGTCACCACCATGTCGGTGGGTGTGATCAGGTCTTCCGTGGCCAAGTCTTGCGCGTTGTGCTCAATGTGGCTGCGGCGTGCGCCTATTTTGCTTTGGCCGAATTCTTGTCGAACGGCGGAGAGCTCTTCCACGATGATGGTGGACACACGTTCTGAACGCGCCAAGATGTCAAGCAAATCGTCAATCTCAGCCATGACTTCTTTGTACTCGTTGACAATTTTGTCTTGCTCTAAACCAGTCAGGCGTTGCAAACGCATTTGCAAAATTTCATGCGCCTGCGTGTCACTCAAGCGGTACAGGCCATCAGTGCCCATGCCGTATTCTTTTTCCAAACCGTCTGGGCGGTAGTCGTCGGCGTTGATCACACTGCCGTCAGCTTTGGCGCGGGTCAGCATGGTGCGCACCAACTGGCTGTCCCAAGGCTTGCTCATCAATTCAGCTTTGGCCACGGGTGGTGTGGGCGCATTGCGGATGATGGCGATGAATTCATCGATATTGGCCAACGCGACCGCCAGACCTTCCAGCACATGGCCGCGTTCGCGCGCTTTGCGCAAAGTGAACACCGTGCGGCGTGTCACCACTTCGCGGCGGTGTTGCAGGAAAACGCTGATCAGGTCTTTCAAATTGCACAAACGCGGCTGGCCGTCGATCAAAGCCACCATGTTCATACCGAAAGTGTCTTGCAACTGGGTTTGCTTGTAGAGGTTGTTCAATACCACTTCAGGCACAGCGCCGCGCTTGAGTTCGATCACCAGACGCATGCCGGATTTGTCGGATTCATCCTGAATGTGGCTGATGTCCTCGATTTTCTTTTCGTGAACCAACTCAGCCATGCGTTCTTGCAAAGTCTTTTTGTTCACCTGGTAAGGCAGTTCATCCACGATGATGGCTTGGCGCTGACCGCGGTCGATGTCTTCAAAGTGGCATTTGGCGCGCATGACCACGCGGCCACGCCCGGTGCGGTAGCCTTCTTTGACGCCGCTAATGCCGTAAATAATGCCGGCGGTGGGGAAGTCAGGCGCGGGCACGATGTCCATCAAATCGTCGATGGTGGCATCCGGGTGGCGCAGCATGTGCAAACACGCGTCCACCACTTCATTCAAGTTGTGCGGCGGAATGTTGGTGGCCATGCCCACGGCGATACCTGATGAACCGTTGACCAACAAATTGGGGAATTTGGCCGGTAGCACCAATGGTTCTTTTTCGCTGCCATCGTAGTTGGGGCCGAAATCGACGGTTTCCTTGTCCAAATCGTCCAGCATTTCGTGGGCGATTTTGGCCAAACGGATTTCGGTGTATCGCATGGCCGCAGCGTTGTCGCCGTCCACAGAACCGAAGTTACCTTGGCCGTCAACCAGCATGTGACGCAATGAAAAGTCCTGCGCCATTCGAACGATGGTGTCGTACACCGCGCTGTCGCCGTGCGGGTGGTATTTACCAATCACATCACCCACAATACGAGCGGATTTTTTATAAGGCCGGTTCCAGTCGTTGTTCAACTCGTGCATGGCGAACAAGACCCGGCGGTGCACAGGCTTCAAGCCATCCCGTGCGTCAGGAAGTGCCCGTCCGACAATCACGCTCATGGCGTAATCTAAGTAACTGCGGCGCATTTCCTCTTCTAGGCTGATGGGCAGTGTTTCTTTGGCAAACTGGGTCATGTAAGCAGTCTATTCAAGGCAAGTGAATAGATCATTTTAGGCTAAGGCTTACATGGGATTTTGACCGTTCATGTGCCATAATCACTCTCAACTAGGGGTTTAACCTAGCTTTGACACCAACGAAGATCGAAATAAAACGTGTTCAGCATCAAAGGAAAGTCATGAAAAGAACCCAAATTCTTGCAATCGCCCTGTCTACTTTGGCATTCGCCAATCTTTCAAACGCCGGGGTCGTCAACAACTGGTTGTCCGCTTCCGGTGAAGTTTGGAAAAACGCCTATGGAGAATGCTGGCGCAATGCTTCATGGACACCAGCCACAGCAGCTCCTGGTTGTGATGGCGCAATCGTTGAAGAACCCAAAATGTCTGCGCCCGCTCCGGCTCCCGCACCTGCACCGCAAGTTGAGTCAGCCCCACCTGCAGCTCAGGCTGCTCCTCCCGCTCCCGCTCCTGCTCCTGCTCCCGTGTCTGTGTCCTCCAAAGTCACTTACGCTGCAGATACTTTCTTTGACTTCAATAAATCAGTCATCAAGCCAGAAGCTAAGGCCAAATTAGACGATTTGGTTGACAAAATCAAAGCCATCAACTTGGAAGTCATCATCGCTGTCGGTCACACTGATGCAGTGGGATCTGATGTTTACAACCAAAAACTCTCTATGCGTCGCTCCAACGCTGTCAAGGCTTACTTGATCAGCAAAGGTGTGGACAAAACCCGTATCTACACTGAGGGTAAAGGCGAGAAACAACCTGTTGCTGACAATGGCACCAAAGAAGGTCGCGCTAAAAACCGCCGCGTCGAAATCGAAGTGGTGGGTGCCCGCAAGAACTGATTCTGTTCAGCTCTAACCGAACCCCGCCTGGTGCGGGGTTTTTTTTGACCTTTATGTGGTGTGGTTCATCCCAAGTCTATCCAGCCCTCACATCAAAATTCCCCGACAATCAGATGATGAAAACTATGAATGTAGATACTGCTGAATTGGCCAAATTCTCTGAACTGGCTCACCGTTGGTGGGACGTTAACAGTGAATTCAGACCCTTGCACCAAATCAATCCGTTGCGTTTGGACTGGATAAACAATTTGTCATCCATCAAAGGTAAGGCGGTGCTGGATGTCGGCTGTGGCGGCGGTATTTTGAGTGACGCTATGGCGCGTGCCGGTGCCACTGTGACAGGCATCGATTTGGCCACCAAATCTTTGAAAGTCGCTCAACTGCACGCACTGGAAACCCAAACACCGAATGTGAATTACAGAGAAGTCAGTGCCGAGGCCTTGGCCGCAGAAGCACCCGCGCAATTTGATGTGGTGACCTGCATGGAAATGCTCGAGCACGTGCCCGACCCAGCATCTATCGTCAAGGCTTGCGCTGCGTTGGTCAAACCAGGCGGGTGGGTGTTTTTCTCCACCTTGAATCGCAACCCGAAATCTTTTTTGTTTGCCATCGTGGGCGCGGAATATGTACTGAACCTGCTGCCCAAAGGCACGCACGAGTTCGCTAAATTCATCAAACCATCAGAACTCGCGGCGCATTGCCGCACTGCTGGTTTGACGTTGAACGCCACGAAGGGCCTGCAGTACAACCCAATCACACGCCGCTATTGGTTGGACGCAAACACCAGCGTCAATTACATGATTGCCACCCAACGAACCCTGTAAGGCGGACAAGCTATGACAGCATTTTCAAAACCCAAGGCTGTGCTGTTCGACCTGGACGGCACCCTGATTGACAGCGCTCCCGACCTGGGTGCCGCTGCCGACAAGATGCGCATCGATCGTGGCATGACCTCGCTGGACTATGCCTTGTACCGCCCGATGGCCG
>CANHLD010000163.1 GCA_947461325.1 Comamonadaceae bacterium | reverse complement strand
TGTTGAACCAAAGCAGCCAAGCGCTCATTGCCCATTTTGGTGGACGGGTAAATGGTGAATGCACACCAGTAGCCACGGTCCAGCACTTCACGCACGGTTTCTTCGTTGTTATGGTCAATCACGCAGCGCGCAGGGTCAAAGCCGTGTTCTTCTAACACATCCATGGTGCGTTGGGTGCCCCGGGTTTTGTCGCGGTGCGGCGTGTGAATCATGATGGGTAAATCGAATTCTTTGGCCAGTTCAATCTGCGCGCGGAATACTTTGTCTTCTTGTGGGGTTTGTTCGTCGTAGCCGATTTCGCCGACGGCAACCACGCCTTCTTTGGTGAGGTAACGGGGCAACACGGCCAATACTTCCTCTGACAAAGCGACGTTGTTGGCTTCTTTCGGGTTCATACCGATGGTGCAGTAATGGCGAATACCGAATTGACCGGCTCGAAAACGCTCAAACCCGGTGATGGTGGAGAAGTAATCAATGAAGGTGCCGACATTCGTGCGCATTTGGCCCAACCAAAACGCTGGTTCGATGACAGCGACGATACCGGCTTGTGCCATGGCTTCGTAGTCGTCAGTGGTGCGTGCCGTCATGTGGGCATGCGGGTCGATCATCATGCCCAAGCCGCCAGTGCGAATCGCTCGGAAATCTTTTTTGTTCAATGCCAAACGCTCTGCATCGTCCATGATTTTTTGCAACATGCTGGGGGTGAAAGTACCGCCGCAACAAGGACAAGACACCGACTTGCCGCTGAACATTTCTTCAACTGATGCAGCGTGCGAATCTTTGTCTGATGGATTAACAGGTTTATGCGTTGTCATTTCAAAATCTTCTTCTAGAGCTGTAGAAAGTCAGTTCACAGGCTCTTTATATAAAAGAGAAAAATCATAGCACTTATAGGCCTGACGGAGGATGGGGTGAACCCTTTTTGCCTGCTGTCAGATGGTCTTGAATTGACCTAAATCAATGGGTGAAACAAGGGGATACCACATTCAAGTCCCTTGGTCCCGGTGAAACCTTTCCATTTCGCAAGATTGGGCAGGTTTGGTGTCCAAGCCCGACGCCAATAGACGAAAAAAAACCTGTCGCCAAGGCAACAGGTTGTTATTGAATGTCAATCCGTCTGGATCGGGCTTCAGGGTGCGAAGTCTCCGCTCATGATGTAGGAGACGACACCGACCCGTTGCTTCTCGTTAAAGACTGCTTTCCAAGCCGGCATTTTGCGAAAACCATTGGTCACACGGTCATAGACAAATTCAGGTTGGTAGCTGGAGGGTTTGAGCTTGGGTGCTTTGCCGGGGTAGGCACTGTTGCCATGGCAGTGCCTGCATTGGCCGTCCCAGACTTGTTTGCCTGACTCGATATAGCTTGGGTCTTGCATCACGGCGGCTGTGAACGCCGGGACAGGTTCATCCGGTGAAGCTGGAGTTGGGGAGTTGTCTGCTGACCAAGCGTTTGTGGTGAAACAAGCGATAGCCAGAATCGTAGATGCGCACAGCGAGGAAGGCGTGCGAAGCAGGGAAGATGGGTGTTGGTGAGAGAGTTTCATAAAAACAGTTTAATACAAAAAAAAACTGCCGCCCGAATAAACAGGCAGCAGTTTTATAGACATGCTACAAAAATTATTTCACAACAACTTTGTAGATGGTGTCAGAAGAGCCGTTAGGGCCAGTTGTGATGGATGTCAGAGCGTAAACGTCGCCTTTAGCGTCCTGGGCAAAAGCCAGGATGTAAGGGATTTTGCCGTTTGGTGTGCCGCCTTGAACATTCACAGAAGCCACTTCCATGGTCCATTTGCCGTCGCCGCCTTTAGAGCCAACGAAGATTTGGCCGTCATTTTCAGCGAAGCCTTTAGACCAGTCACCGAAGATGTACTTGCCTTTGGCGCCTGTACCGTCACCACGTGAAACGTAGCCACCGGTGATGGAAATGCCTTTGCAACCGTTAGGAACGGCGGTGCAGTTTGCGTATTCCATGGCAGCAGGAGTGATACCAGCTTTGTCGCAGTTAGCGGGATGGTTGTCAGGCTCTGCCCAGTTGAAGCAGCGCATCACACCTTCCACACGACGCCAGCCCATGTTTTGGCCTTTGTCGATAACTTTGACTGCTTCCCAGCTGTTTTGCTGCACATCGCCGCAATACAGTTGTGAGCCACCGGCCATGTCAAATGAACATCTCCAAGGATTGCGCAGACCTGAAGCCCAGATTTCAGGCAGAACGTCTTTTTTGCCGACAAATGGATTGTCAGAAGGAACGCCGTAAGGCTTGCCGTCTGAACGTGCATCCACGTCGATGCGCAGGATTTTGCCCATGTTGGAAGTCATGTCCTGGCCGTTACCGATCAGAGGATTGTGACCAATGCCCCAGTCGTTAGCGTAGCCGCCGTCACCGGTAGCGATGTAGAGTTTCTTGTCAGCGCCAAAACCGATCCAGTGACCGTTGTGGTTGAACTGAGGCCAGCTGATGGAGTGGATGCGACGTGCTGATGAAGCATCAGCAGCGTTTTTGTCGCCTTTGGAGACTGTGTACTCTTCAACCACGTTGCTGTGGTTGTACCAAAGCATTTGACCCAAATCTGATTGGTAGTCCAAGTGAGCTGAGTAAGCCACATAGAACTTGCCGTTGTTTTTGAAGTCAGGGTGGAAAGCCAGACCCAACAAGCCGCGCTCGTCAAAGTCTTGCATCAGGGGAACGATCTTGCTACGGATGTCCAGGAAAGTACCTGTGACTTTGCCGTTTTCAAGAATCTTGATACGGCCGTTTTGCTCAACAATGAACATGCGGCTGTCGCCAGCAGGTTGCACCATGGCAAGCGGTGTATTGATACCGGTAACAACCTTCTCAAGTGTGACGTTGGGGCCAGCTTGTGCAGCTGAACCAAATGCCATCAACGTTGTTGCTGCAATAGCGGCAACCAGTTTTAGTACGCGCATTAGGGATCTCCTCTTATGAATGAAACAATCAACCTCTAATTTTTGGTGTCACATTTGCCTCAACAGACTGTCATGCAACAACAATAATTTTCAGTTGCGGGAATAGTAGAACTCTTTTCAACCGCTACTAATAGGTGTAAACACTATAAAGGTTATTCAATGATCAGCAGGTTCAAACCGGGTTTTTAGCTCTCACCCGCATGGGGCGCAGGCTTGTGAAGCGTGCCGGCCACCACGCGGGCGTTGCGGCTGAAACTCAGGTAGGCAGAACCCCAGTCCATCAACACCACCAAGCGGTTGCGAAAACCGATCAAAAAATAAATATGCGCCAGCAGCCAAAACCACCAGGCCCAGCGGCCAGAAAAGCGCACAGGTCCGAACGGTGTGCTCAGATCGACTACGGCCGCGTTATGGCCGATGGTGGCCAGGTTGCCGTAATCTGCATATTTGAAAGCCCGAGTGGGTTTGCCAGCCAAGCGCTGCAAAAGGTTGTTTGCCGCCCAGCGCCCCATTTGTTTGGCGCCGGGTGAGACGCCGGGTACTGCGGTGGGTGATTTGCCGCTGGAATGACTCATCGCCAAAGCCAAATCGCCGATGACGTAAATATCCGGGTGGCCGGGCAGGCTCAAATCCGAACTGACCAACACACGACCGGCGCGGTCAATCTGGCAACCGGTGTTGTCGGCCAATTTCTTGCCAAGCGAAGATGCCGCCACACCGGCCGCCCAGACCACACATTGGCTGGCGATGCGGTAATCAACCGTGCCCATCACACCCGCAGGGGCGGGGCCACGCACTTCCAAACCAGTGGCATCAATGCCGGTGACGATGGCGTTCAAACGCACCTCGACCCCCAGTTTTTGCAATTGTTCCAAGGCTTTTTGGCTGAGTGATTCGGGCATGGCCTGCAACACACGCGGACCGCCTTCGATCAACAAAATGCGGGCGTCGTGCGGATTGATGCGGCGAAATTCACCCACCAATGTCTGGCGCGCGATTTCGGCAAACGCACCGGCCATCTCCACGCCGGTCGGTCCGGCGCCAATGACACACAAGGTGAGCCAGTTTTGGCGTTTTTCCGGGTCAGGTTCTTTTTCTGCCGACTCAAATGCAAACAAGACTTGGCGGCGGATTTCAAACGCGTCTTCCAGCGTTTTCAAGCCCGGTGCGAATGCTGACCATTCGTCATGGCCGAAATAACTGTGGGTGGCACCGGCGGCGACGATCAAATGGTCAAACACCAAGGTGGTGCCGTCAGACAAAT
>CANHLD010000162.1 GCA_947461325.1 Comamonadaceae bacterium | reverse complement strand
GATATGTTGCAACGCTGCTTCGAAGGTGGCGAGATCGTCTTCCAGCAAAGTGCAACCGGCGGCCATGGCGTGGCCACCGAAACGCAGCAGCAAACCCGGGTGCAGTTTGACCACTGCGTCCAACGCATCACGCAAATGAAAACCGGGAATGGAGCGGCCCGAGCCTTTCAGCACCGCCTGCCCCTCAGACTCGCTGGCGGCAAACACAAAGCAAGGCCGGAAATGCAAATCTTTCAAACGCCCGGCGACGATACCGACCACGCCTTCGTGGAACTCTTCGTCGTAAACGCAAAGCGCTGGCGGCGGTTCGTCCTCGCTGTCCATCAACGATTCGGCGATCAACAACGCCTGCTCGCGCATGCCGGTCTCCAGCGTGCGGCGCTCGCGGTTGATGGCGTCGAGTTGCTGCGCGAGTTGCAAGGCCAGCGTAGCGTCGTCGGTGCGTAAACATTCAATGCCCAGTCGCATATCAGACAAGCGCCCGGCAGCGTTGATGCGCGGTCCGAGCGCAAAACCCATGTCCTGGCTGATGGCTTGGGCTGCTTCACGCCCAGCGACTTGAAACAGCGCAGACATGCCCGCAGGCAACTGGCCGCGGCGCATGCGTTGCAAACCTTGCGCCACCAGACGGCGGTTGTTCGCGTCAAGTTTCACCACATCGGCCACCGTACCCAAGGCCACCAGTGGCAGCAAAGTGTCCAGTCGCGGTTCGGTCTCTTTGGTGAACACACCGCGTTGTCGCAACTCGGCACGCAAGGCCAGCAACACATAAAACATCACGCCGACACCGGCCATGTGTTTGCTCTCGAAGCTGCAACCCGGTTGGTTGGGATTGACCAGTGCATCGGCAGTAGGAATCGCAGGTCCGGGCAAATGGTGATCGGTGATCAGCACTTGCAATCCGAGACGTTGTGCCTCGGCCACGCCATCGACACTGGCAATACCGTTGTCCACGGTGATCAACAGTTGCGCGCCGCTGGCATGCACCCGTTGCGAAATAGAGGGCGTGAGCCCGTAGCCATCAACCACGCGGTCGGGCACGATGAAGTCCACGTGTTGCGCACCCAGCAATGTCAGTCCGCGCAAAGCAACCGCGCAAGCGGTCGCGCCATCGCAGTCGTAATCAGCGACGATGCATAGGCGTTGTTGCGCATGAATCGCATCGGCCAATAAACGCGCTGCATCTGTCATGCCTTTCATGCCAGCGGGCGGCAGCAAATATGTCAAAGAAATATCTAAGTCTTTGGCATCGCTCACACCGCGCCCGGCATACAAGCGTGCGAGCAGCGGGTGCACACCGGCTTGTTCCAGTGCCCAAGCCGCGCGCGGCGGCACATCGCGAGTGAGAAATTTCATGACAAATATTTGATCAAGTGAACGGGTTTGAAAAAACGCTTTAAGCGATGAAGCACATGGTCTTGCCCGGCTTTCAAATGAAGCGTATGGTCTGTGCCGCACAGCACGAGTTGATCGCCTTGTTGCAACGCGGGTTGCATCACTTCATGCGCCAATGCCTCCCAAGCCGCTGCCCACTCAGTGGTTTGAGCTTGTAAAAACGGTTGGCGCAAGCCGCTATGTAACACCACTTGATTGGATGTGGCAGCAGGCAGTTCACCGCATCCGCTGACCCAAAATGAATTCACAGGTTGATGGCGCGCTTCGTTGATTGGGTGGGTATAGAGCAGCATTTGCATTTCATTTTGCAAGCGCCGCAGCAAGCGTTGAGCGGCCGATTGCGCCGCCACCTGTTGCGTGTCTGCTAATGCATTCATGCCAAGCCAACAAGCACGTTCTAGACTCACGCAAGATAAATGCTTGAACACAGTGCCGTGCGCCAAAAATCTACCCGGCGTTAAGGCCTGCAGATGGATGCCGTCTTCGATGAAAAACGGCTGCATGGCTTGCAGTAAAGCGTCAGATTCATGCGCTGTAAATTCAACAGGCAAATTCACCTGAATCCGTCCTTGCTCAAACTGCAAATGCACCAAATCAATCAGAGCCCAGCCTTGTTCTGGCGGGCAGTGCAAACCCAGTTGTTCAGCTTGCCATGCGGCAAGCGGCATCAAATCCGGTGTTGTTTGCCAACCTTGTGCATTCGCCCAAACCATTTCATGCGCCATGCAAGCGCTGTCCGATATCAGTTGTTCTCTGGCAGTGATGCGGCTTTGGGCCACAGCGATAAGTGCTGCAGATGCTCGGCGCGCGTGCAAGGCCTGCTGCCATGCCAAGGTTTCGTGCGGGGTCGAGTTGTCAAGGTCGCGCGGCCACAAGGCGTAGGCGACCACGTGCACAGTTGCTGAATCGCTGGTTGTCATGCAGGGGATTGTGCCGTGGTGCCACAATCACGGCCAATGACACATTCCAAATGGCCTTTTGAGTGGTTGATCGGCTGGCGCTACACCCGCGCCGGTCGCGCCGCCCGCCGCAACCGGTTCATCTCTTTCATTTCCTCTGTCTCCATGCTCGGTATTGCGCTGGGCGTGGCAGCACTCATCATTGTTTTGAGTGTGATGAACGGGTTTCAAAAAGAAGTGCGCGACCGCATGCTCGGCGTGTTGTCGCATATTGAGGTGCTGGCATACACCAGTGCAACTTTGGAGGATGCGGTCGGCATTCAACAGCGTGTGCAACAGCATCCTCAGGTGGTGGCCAGTGCACCATTTGTGTTGTCACAGGTATTGATGGCCCAAGGCGAAGACATGCGCGGAGCGGTGGTGCGCGGTATCGATCCTGCGCAAGAAGCGGCGGTCACGGATGTGGTCGCTGCCATGCCGCCCGCTTTGCTCGCGCAATTGCAACCGGGTTCCTATGCGGTGGTATTGGGCGCCGAGTTGGCGCGCATTCTCGGCGTCAAGGCCGGCGACCGTGTGACGCTGGTTGCGCCCGGCGGTCAGGTCACCCCCGTGGGTGTGGTGCCAAGGTTGAAGCAATTGCAGGTGGCAGGTGTGCTGGACACAGGCCATTTCGAATACGACGCCAGTTTGGCCATGTTGCACATCCAAGACGCAGAACGCATCTTCCGACTGGAAGGCCCGAACGGCATCCGTGTGAAATTGAAAAATGCACAACTAGCCCGCGAAGTGGCGGCAGAAATCGCGCCCGAACTTGGCACCGATGTGCTGGTGCGCGACTGGACACGCGCCAACCGCACCTGGTTCACAGCGGTGCAAATTGAAAAACGCATGATGTTCATCATTCTCACTTTGATCGTGGCGGTGGCGGCGTTCAATCTGGTCAGCACCTTGGTGATGACCGTCACAGACAAGCGCGGTGACATCGCCATCTTGCGCACATTGGGTGCCAGTCCGGCCAGCATCATGGCTATCTTTGTGGTGCAAGGCGCGTTGGTCGGCATCATCGGTACCGTCTCCGGTTTGGTGCTCGGGCTGTTGGTGGCTTTCAATATCGGCAGCATCGTGCCGGCCATTGAACGCGCACTGGGTGCGAGTTTTCTGCCCAAAGATATTTACCTGATCAGCCGCATGCCCAGCGATCCGCAATGGGCCGATATCGGTCCGGTGGTCATCATTGCTTTGGTGTTGGCCTTGGCCGCGACCTTGTACCCTAGTTGGCGCGCCAGTCGCATCGATCCGGCGGAGGCCTTGCGCCATGAGTGAACTCGTATTGCAGGCACACAAATTGGGACGACGTTTTCACGAAGGTGAGATTGATGTCACCGTGTTGCAGGATGTGGATTTGCATATCCAAGCCGGTGAAACATTGGCGGTGGTTGGCGCCTCTGGCTCAGGCAAAAGCACCTTGCTGCATTTGCTCGGCGGCTTGGATACGCCCAGCGCAGGTTCTGTGCATTTGCTTGGTCAGGCGTTGGCTGGATTGGATCCAACTGCACTGGGGCGTTTGCGCAACAAACACCTGGGCTTCATTTACCAGTTCCACCATTTGCTGCCCGAATTCAGCGCTTTGGACAATGTCGCTATGCCTTTGTGGATACGCCGCATGCCACGCGAACAAGCCGCTTCACAGGCGCAGGCCATGCTCGAAGCGGTGGGTTTGGGTGCGCGCATCAAACACAGTCCCTCGGAGTTGTCCGGCGGTGAGCGTCAGCGCGTGGCGATTGCCCGCGCATTGGTCACGCAACCGGCTTGTGTGCTGGCAGATGAACCCACAGGCAACTTGGACCGCAGCACCGCCGACAACGTGTTTGCTTTGATGCTGGACCTCGCGCACCGTC
>CANHLD010000161.1 GCA_947461325.1 Comamonadaceae bacterium | reverse complement strand
TCGCGGCTTGCAAACCGTCAAAGCGCGCGGTGTAGTCCAGCACAGCGGCGTCGCCGCGCGTTTTCACATCGGCAAGAATGTCGGCCACGCGCTGCTCGATGGCAGCGTCGGTGTCTGCCGACCAGTGCAGGCGCTGTTGAAACAGGACTTCGAAATCTGCTTGTGCGGTGCTGAGGCGTAAGGGACGGGCATTCATGAGGCTCAGGCTTTGGCGCGTGCCGCTGTGGCGCGGTCAAAGGTGTCTATCAGTTGACGGATGGCAGCGGTTTTGAGTTTGAGCGAGGCCTGGTTCACCACCAGCCGAGAACTGATGTCCATGATGCGCTCGACTTCAATCAAATGGTTGGCCATGAGCGTGCTGCCGGTAGACACCAGATCGACGATGGCGTCCGCCATGCCTGTGAGTGGCGCGAGCTCCATGCTGCCGTACAGCTTCACCAAATCCACATGCACGCCTTTGGCGGCGAAAAAGTCACGCGCGATCGCCACGTACTTGGTGGCCACACGCAAACGTGCGCCTTGTTTGACAGCCGCGGCGTAATCAAAACCCTGGGGCACGGCCACGCTCATGCGGCAACGGGCGATTTGTAAGTCCAGCGGTTGGTACAAACCTGCGCTGCCGTGTTCGATCAAAGTGTCCAGACCCGCCACGCCCATGTCAGCGCCGCCGTATTCCACATAGGTCGGCACGTCAGACGCACGCACCAGCACCACGCGCAAGTTTTCATTGTTGGTCGGCAAAATCAGCTTGCGCGATTTTTCGGGGTCTTCCAACACGGTAATGCCTGCGGCTTGCAGCAGCGGCAGGGTTTCGTCAAATATGCGTCCCTTGGACAGCGCCAGCGTGATGCTCATCGGATTCTTTCGATGTCCGCGCCCAAGGCGCGCAGTTTGTCTTCCATACGGTCATAACCGCGGTCTAAATGGTAAATCCTGTCCACCACCGTGTCGCCCGAGGCCACCAGACCGGCGATGACCAGGCTGGCAGAGGCACGCAGATCGGTGGCCATGACGGTGGCTCCGGATAACTGCGGCACGCCTTCAACCATGGCAATTTTGCCGTCTATGTTGATGTGTGCGCCTAAGCGCAGCAACTCGTTCACGTGCATGAAACGGTTTTCAAAAATGGTTTCTGTGACTTTGGCGTTGCCTTGCGCCACGGCGTTGAGCACCATGAACTGCGCTTGCATGTCGGTGGGGAAACCGGGGTATTCGGTGGTGCGGAAACTTTGCGCCTTCAAGTGCTGGTGCGCCGGGGCACTGGCACGCACCCGCAAGCCGCCATCCACTGCCTCGATGTGTACGCCTGCGTCACGCAGTTTGTCGATGACGGCTTCCAAATGGTCACCACGCGCATGGCGCAACACCGCGTCGCCGCCGGTGGCCGCGACCGCACACAAAAACGTACCGGCTTCGATGCGGTCCGCCACCACTTGGTGACGCGCACCGTGCAATGCCTCCACACCTTGAATATGGATACGGCTACTGCCGTGACCGCTGATGCGCGCGCCCATGGCGATCAGCAACTCGGCCAAGTCAGGAATCTCGGGTTCTTGCGCGGCGTTCTCCAGCACAGTTTCGCCGTCGGCCAAACATGCGGCCATCAGAAAGTTTTCAGTACCGGTGACGGTCACCATGTCGGTGGCAATCCGCGCGCCTTTGAGTCGCTTGAGCCCGGGTTGAAGACGCGCCACCATGTAACCGTGTTCCACATCAATCACCGCGCCCATGGCTTGCAAGCCTTTGATGTGCTGGTCCACAGGTCGGGTGCCGATGGCGCATCCGCCAGGCAAAGAGACTTTGGCGTGACCGAAACGTGCCAACAAAGGCCCGAGCGCCAGCACCGAAGCACGCATGGTTTTCACGAGTTCATAAGGCGCTTCAGGCGTGTGTAAGCTGCCTGCATTCAACACCATATCGCCCGCGTCGTTGCGCTCTGCAGTCACGCCCATGTGGCGAATCAGCTTGAGCATGGTGTTGACGTCTTGCAATTGCGGCACGTTGCTTAAAGTGACCGTCTCGGCGCTGAGTAAAGCCGCGCACAGTTCAGGCAAAGCCGCGTTTTTCGCGCCTGCAATTGACACCTCGCCTTGCAATTGGCGGCCACCGCGAATCAGTAATTTATCCATGCGCGAGCGACAGCGGCCCTCAGGCCTGCGCCTTCCACTCGGTCGGGGTGAATGTTTTCATGGACAGCGCATGCACTTCATCGTTTGCCATCTTGTCGCCCAAGGTGCCATACACCAGTTGGTGACGCTGAATCAAGCGCAAACCTTCGAATTGCGCCGACACAATGGTGCCGAACCAATGGCGGCCATCGCCTTCGACATGCACATGCTCACACAGCAGACCGGCGGCAATCATGTCTTGGATTTGTTCAGCATTCATACATCACCCCCGGATTTTGTAACCTGTGCGCAGCAAATGAAGCGCGATAGCAGCAATGATCAGATTGGCGCCGCCGACCAAACCGAGGCTGGTCCAAGGCGATACATCGCTGACACCAAAAAAGCCATAGCGGAAACCGTCGATCATGTAGAAGAACGGATTGAAATGGCTGACCTGCTGCCAGAACGGCGGCAGCGAATGGATGGAATAAAACACGCCGCTCAAAAAAGTCATGGGCGTGATCAGGAAATTTTGAAACGAGGACATCTGATCGAACTTATCGGCCCACAAACCGGCGATCAAACCGAGCGTGCCCAACATGGACGCACCCAGCAACGCAAACACCAAAATCCACAAGGGCGCAACTGCGCTCAAGGGCGCAAACCACATGGTGACCAGCAACACGCCCAAGCCGACCGCAAAACCGCGCACCACCGCCGCCAGCACATAAGCCGCGAACCAACTCCAGTGGCCCAGGGGGGTGAGCAGAATGAAGACCAAATTGCCCATCATCTTGCTTTGCACCATGGACGATGAACTGTTGGCAAAAGCGTTTTGCAACACGCTCATCATCACCAGTCCCGGCACCAGAAACGAGGTGTAGCCCACGCTGTCATACACCGTGACTTTGCCTTCGAGCAAATGGCCAAAAATCAGCATGTAAAGCAAGGCGGTCAGCACAGGCGCAGCAATGGTTTGTGCACTGACTTTCCAAAAGCGCAGCACTTCTTTGTAAAACAGGGCGCGCCAGCCGGTCATGCGTGGGCTCCCATGACATCTAAAAACACGTCTTCCAAATCGGCTTTGCGGATTTCCACGTCTTCGGCGACCAAACCGGCGCTGCGCACCGCTGCCAAATAGTGTTCAATTTGCGCCGCGTCGTTGGCGGGGAATTGCACGATGCGGCCGGTGACGCGGGCTTGCGCTGCGAGTTCGGGCGGCAGTTGCGCGTCGAGTTTAAAGCGCAGCACATTGCTGGACGCGTTTTTCAGCAAGGTGCTGGTGTCGTCCAACGCCACCACTTTGCCAAGCTTCAACATGGCGATGCGCGAGCACAGGGCTTCGGCTTCTTCCAGATAGTGCGTGGTCAGCAACACCGTATGGCCTTCGCGGTTCAATCGCGCGATGAACTGCCATAAGGTCTGGCGAAGCTCTACATCCACACCGGCGGTAGGTTCGTCCAGCACAATGACCGGCGGTTTGTGCACCAGTGCTTGCGCCACCAGCACGCGCCGCTTCATGCCGCCGGAGAGTTGACGCATGTTGTGGTTGGCCTTGTCGGCGAGACCCAGGTTGTCCAGCAACTCATCTATCCAAGCATCGTTACCGGTGACACCGAAATAGCCGGATTGAAACTTCAGGGCTTCGCGCACGGTGAAAAAAGGATCAAAGACCAACTCTTGCGGAACCACGCCCAGCAGTTTGCGCACTTGTTGTGACTGGGTTTGCACATCCAAGTCATGCACGCGAATGGCACCGCTGGTGGACTTTAACAAGCCGGCCAATATGCTAATGAGGGTGGTTTTACCGGCACCATTGGGGCCGAGCAGGCCGAAAAATTCACCGGACTGGATATCGAAAGACACTTGGTCCAATGCGGTGAACGTGCCACGGGCATTGGTGAATGTTTTAGAAACAGATTGGAAGGAGATAGCAGCCATGGCAAGCTGGCTATTCTAAGGGCAGGCACTGCGCAAGGCAGTGAGCGGTTCAGTTGACCGCTCAGTTCGCAATTTTGGCAGGCAGGTGAGCCGCCAAAATGTCGGTCAATCCGTACAAAGCAGCGAGTTGAGCAGCGCGGGCAGGCAGTCCGGTGATTTGCAATTGCACATGCCCATGCGCAGCAGC
>CANHLD010000160.1 GCA_947461325.1 Comamonadaceae bacterium | reverse complement strand
GAACAATTTATTGAAAAGCCTGATGCATCCAAGGCGCAAGCATTGTTGCTTCATGGGAATATGTTGTGGAATGCAGGAATTTTTTTGGTGCAAGCCGGTGTGCTTTTGAAGGCGTTAGCCCAGCACGCGCCTGACATTTTGACAAGTTGTGAACACGCCATGGAAAAAGCAAGCAGTGATGTGCACCAAGGTCATGAGTTTGTCAGACCAGAGCCATCTGCATTCATAGCTTGCCGTTCCCAAAGCATAGATTACGCAGTGATGGAGAAATACAGCCATGTGGTGGTTGTTAAATTTGATGGTCAGTGGAGCGATGTAGGAAGCTGGAACGCTGTGGCAGAGCTTTCACCCGCTGACAACAATGGAAACCGGATTGAAGGGCACGGATTGGTGATTGACGGTGAGAGTAATTTCATTCATTCACCTCAAAGAAGTGTTGTCGCACTTGGCGTATCAAACTTACTCATCATTGATACACCGGACGCCTTGCTGGTAGCAGACGCAACAAGCGCTGAAAACGTTAAGCAAGTTGTGGAGAAACTGCAGTCTCTTGGAATGCCAGAAGCCGAGTTGCACCGTAAAGTGTCTCGCCCCTGGGGTTGGTATGACGGCGTAGACGCTGGCGAAAGGTTTCAAGTCAAGCGAATCGGTGTGAAGCCTGGCAGTTCTCTCAGCTTGCAAAAACACCACCACCGAGCAGAACATTGGATTGTGGTGAAGGGGACTGCTGAAGTCACTCGTGGCGATGAGGTTTTTCTACTGTCTGAAAATCAATCCACCTATATACCTATTGGTGAAATTCACAGACTCAGGAATCCTGGCAAGGTATATTTAGAAATGATCGAGGTTCAGTCTGGTGCGTATTTGGGTGAAGACGATATTGTGCGACTTGAAGACGATTTCGGTAGACAGGACCCAACGGGCTCAAGGCATTGACTAATGGCAATTTCGCCAGATACTTCTTTTTAATCCAGCAAAAAATTGAATTCAACTTCAAAACTTAAAGTATTTGTTGCCGGGCACCGTGGGATGGTCGGTAGTGCTATTGTGAAATGTCTGCAGAGATCAACTGATTCGCACATTGTCACCCGTACCCGGCAAGAATTAGATTTAATAGACCAAGCGGCAGTTAACGCTTTTTTTGAATTTGAAAAACCAGATCAGGTTTATCTTGCAGCAGCAAAAGTAGGTGGTATTTACGCAAACAACACGTTCCCTGCTGAATTTATCTACCAAAATTTAATGGTGCAAGCCAACGTCATAGATGCAGCATTTCGCAATGGCGTGAAAAAATTGTTATTTCTTGGCTCAAGTTGCATTTATCCAAGATCAGTTGCTCAACCAATGGCCGAGACATCTTTGTTAACCGACACCTTAGAGCCCACCAATGAACCTTATGCGATTGCCAAAATCGCAGGTATCAAATTATGTGAAAGTTACAACAGGCAATACGGACTCAGCCATGGTATTGATTACCGAAGCGTGATGCCCACCAATTTGTATGGCCCAGGTGACAACTACCATCCTGAAAATAGCCATGTGATACCAGGCCTTATCCGTCGTTTTCATGAGGCGAAAATCTCACAAGCACCCAAGGTGGTTATTTGGGGAACAGGCCATCCGCTGCGTGAGTTTTTGTTTGTGGAGGATATGGCTCAAGCCAGTGTTTTTGTCATGAACCTCGCTCAAAGTGAATATGAACGTCAGACGCAGCCCATGCTCAGTCATATCAATGTGGGGTTTGGCAGTGATATTTCCATCAAAGAACTGGCTCAAGCCATCCGTGATGTCGTTGGTTTTAGTGGTGGTCTTGAATTCGATCCGAGCAAGCCTGACGGACCACCGCGCAAATTGATGGACAGCTCCAGGTTGAATGCCTTGGGGTGGAGTGCTAAAGTAGGATTAGTTGAAGGTTTGAAAATGGCCTACAAAGACTTTTTGGCGCAACTGACTCATTCACACGTAAATTAATTTTAAAAAAATGTCTACACCCAAAACCGCATTGATCACTGGAATAACTGGACAAGATGGCTCTTACTTGGCCGAGTTTTTAATGGAAAAAGGCTATCTGGTTCACGGCATCAAGCGCAGGGCAAGTTCATTCAATACGCAGCGCCTTGATCATATTTACCAGGATCCGCATACAGACAACGCCAATCTCAAATTGCATTACGGCGATTTATCTGACACCAGTAATTTGATTCGAATTATTCAGGAAATACAGCCTGATGAGATTTACAACTTAGGCGCACAAAGCCATGTAGCCGTCAGTTTTGAAAGTCCCGAATACACGGCTGATGTCGACGGTATGGGCACATTGCGTATTCTTGAAGCTATTCGTATTTTGAAATTGGAAAAGAAAACGCGCTACTACCAGGCCAGCACCAGCGAGTTGTATGGCTTGGTCAGAGAGATTCCACAAACAGAAAATACCCCGTTCTATCCGCGAAGCCCCTATGCGGTTGCCAAGTTATACGCTTACTGGATAACTGTTAACTACCGTGAGGCTTACGGCATGTATGCATGCAATGGTATTTTGTTCAACCACGAAAGCCCACGTCGTGGAGAGACTTTTGTCACGCGCAAAATCACCAGGGGTTTGGCCAACATCAGTCAAGGACTGGAAGATTGCTTGTACATGGGTAATTTGGATGCGCTGCGTGACTGGGGTCATGCCAAAGATTATGTGCGTATGCAATGGTTGATGCTTCAACAACAGGAAGCGGAAGACTTCGTGATTGCAACGGGCGTTCAATACAGCGTCCGACAATTCATCGAGTGGGCAGCTACCGAACTGGGGATGCATATCGAGTGGAAAGGAAAGGGCGTTGATGAGGTTGGCATGGTGAATGGCAAAGCCATTGTCCGCATTGACCCTCGTTATTTCCGTCCTACTGAAGTTGAAACATTGTTAGGCGATCCATCTAAAGCCAAAAACAAGCTGGGCTGGGTACCTGAAATATCTGCTCAAACGATGTGCAAAGAAATGGTTACAGCAGATTTGCTTGAGGCCAAGAGACTTTCCTTGCTGAAAAAACACGGCTACAGCGTGAATATCGCTTTGGAATAAGTATTGATCTGTCTTACTTCATAGATTTGAAACAAATGGATATGACAATTTAGTGTATGAATTTACATATACATAAAGCTGTTTTCCCCATCGCCGGTCTAGGCTCTCGCTTTCTTCCGGCCACCAAAGCCTCCGCCAAAGAAATGCTTCCCGTGGTCGACAAACCGCTGATTCAATATGCGGTTGAAGAGGCATACGAAGCTGGTATTCGGCACATGATCTTTGTCACAGGCCGGACCAAGCGAAGCGTAGAAGACCATTTCGACACAGCTTACGAGCTTGAAAGCGAATTAGAGCAAGCCGGAAAAACAGAATTGCTCAAACTCGCACGCAGCATCTCTCCTGACGACATGGTTTGCAGCTATGTTCGGCAATCAAAAGCCTTGGGACTCGGTCATGCCGTATTGTGCGCAAAGCCATTGGTGGGCAACGAACCCTTTGCCGTGTTGTTGGCTGATGATTTGATGGTGGGTCAACCTTCCATCACTTCTCAAATGGTGCAGCAATATGCTCAACTGCAGTCCAGTATTTTGGCAGTGCAAGATGTGCCGCGTGAGCAAACCGACCGTTACGGCATTGTCAGCGGCACATCCATCGATAACCATTTGACAGAACTCTCGGGTATTGTTGAGAAGCCCGCCCCATCAGTTGCACCAGGCACATTGGCCGTAGCGGGCAGATACATACTCACACCAAGTATTTTTCAAGAACTGTCAAATACACCGAAAGGCGCTGGCGGTGAAATTCAACTCACCGATGCGATTGCGCAATTATTGAAAAAAGAAAAAGTGTTTGCCTTTAGATACCAAGGCACACGTTATGACTGTGGCAGCAAGTTAGGCTTTTTACAAGCCACAGTGGATTTGGGTGAACACCACCCTCAAGTAGGCGCTGAATTTGCCGCCTGGCTGGCCCAGCGCTAGCCTCACACACTCCCCGCATCCATACAATCTGACTGAGTCAAGTCACATTCGCTACTCTGCGAAAGCCAGAACCTTGGTTAACCCTATAGTTTGAAGTGTTATAAACATTGAAATTATTGGAATAAAAATGCGTTTGAAATATGGTTCAGTTGTGAGCTTGCGTTGGCTTGCCGTGCTACTGGTTTGCACGCTCTCTCAGGCTTGGGCAGGCATGCTGATCAAGTCTGACATCGAAGCTATTTTTACTGAAGAATTTGTGGTTGGCGATATTCAACCCAATATGCCTTTATGGCCTTTGTTTGCTAAAAATCCTGTAGAGCCT
>CANHLD010000159.1 GCA_947461325.1 Comamonadaceae bacterium | reverse complement strand
GCCTGGGCGTGGCCTTGGGAGCCAGGTCAGAAACCTTCATGGGACTCAGCGGCTTGGGCGATTTGGTGTTGACCGCCACCGGTGATTTGTCGCGCAACCGCCAGGTCGGTATGGCTTTGGCGCAGGGTGAAACATTGTCTCAAGTGTTGCAGTCCTTAGGCCATGTGGCCGAAGGTGTGTACAGCGCTCGCACAGTGGTGCAGCGCGCGGCAACATTGGGTGTGGACATGCCGATTGCCAGCGCAGTGGTGTCGGTATTGGATGGTCAGGTGGCAGCCAAAGATGCGGTGGCTGTCTTAATGGGGCGCGGCTCCAAAGGCGAGTTCTAAGTTATCTATCAACCTCGTCTTACCCAACTTGGCGGCACCCAACACCACCATGGGCGCATGGCTCAGCACCATCACGGGGGACAAATCGGATTGGTGCCTGAGCGTGAGGTAGTCGGGCGCCCAGCCCCTGTCGCGCAAACCCGCCAAGGCTGCTTGCTCGGCTTGTGCCACATCAAATTCACCCCGAGCCAAACCGCTGCGCGCCGCTTGCGCCAAAGCTTGCAACGCCCTAGATAATTGCACCGCCTCGGCTCTTTCCTCTGCGCTCAGGTAGCCATTGCGTGAACTCAATGCCAAGCCATCAGGCGCACGTGAAGTGGCCACACTGGTGATCTGCACCGGCAACGCAAACTGCTTGACCATCTGTTTGATGACCATGAGTTGCTGGTAATCTTTTTGGCCGAACACGGCCACGCCACCGCTGTGTGCAAACACACAATGAAACAACTTCATCACCACGGTGCAAACGCCGGTGAAAAAACCGGGTCTGAATTGACCTTCCAAAATGTCTGCCAAAGCCGGGTCGGGTTGCACCTTGAAAGTTTGCGCTTGCGGGTACAACTGAGTTTCATCGGGTGCAAACAACAGATCGCATCCCACGCTTTTTAATTTGTCGCAATCGCTGTCAAACGTACGCGGATAACTGCCAAAGTCTTCGTGCGGTAAAAACTGTAAGCGGTTGACGAATATGCTGGCGACAGTGATGTCGCCTAAAGGTTTGGCAGTGCGCAGCAAGTCCAGATGACCATCATGCAAATTGCCCATGGTCGGCACAAATGCAGGTTGTTTGTAGACTGATAAATGCTGGCGCAGTTCATCCAGCGTGCGTGCGATCAACATGAAAAATCACCAGGCGTGAAGTTCATTTATCGGGAATTTTTTGGTTTTCACAGCTTGCACAAAAGCTTGCATCGCACCCAGAATGCTGCCGGATTCGGTCATGAAGTTGTGCGCAAACTTCGGCACCTTGCCTTGGGTCACGCCCAGCATGTCGTGCAGCACCAGAATTTGTCCGGCAGTGTCCACGCCAGCGCCTATGCCCACGGTCGCGCAGGTCTTCAATGCGTGGGTGATCTCGCCCGAGAGAACCGCAGGCACCATCTCCAGCACCAGCGCTTGCGCACCTGCGTTTTGCAGCAACAGTGAATCATTCATGAGTTGCTGGGCAGCCGATTCGGTGCGTCCTTGCACACGGTAACCGCCGAGTGTGTTGACGCTTTGCGGGGTCAGTCCCAGGTGACCGCAAACGGGAATGCCGCGTGTGACCAAGAACTCCACCGTGGGGGCGAGCCACGCGCCGCCTTCCAACTTGACCATGTGTGCTCCTGCTTGCATCAACACGCTCGCGCTGCGAAACGCTTGTTCCGGCGTGGCGTAAGAGCCGAACGGCATGTCCCCCAACACCAACGGGCGGCCGTTTTGTTTTTGCAAACCGCGCGCCACGCATTCCGTGTGGTAGCGCATGGCTTCCAAGGTCACCGGCAGTGTGCTGTTATGCCCTTGGCAAACCATGCCCAATGAATCGCCGACCAAAATAATTTCTATGCCTGCCAAATCGGCCACGGCTGCAAAGGTCGCGTCATAAGCGGTGAGCATGGTGATTTTTTCACCTTCAGCCAGCATTTTCATCAGGCTGTGCATGTTCATGGCGGGACGTAGGCTGGCTGTCGGTGCAGAGGGTTGAACGCTCATGGCGGGTTTCCTTCAGTGGGTCATTGGGCTGGCGCGTATGCCAGTCGGACATAGATGGGTGCGTAGGCTTCGGCTTGAGTGATGTCAACCAGCATTTCTTTGGCCAATTCGAGCAAAGCAATGAAAGTGACCAGCAGCACCGGTACGCCTTGTGTGGGGTCGAACAATTGTTCAAACTCTACAAAGCGCTGGCCTTGTAATTTTTTCAGCACGATGCTCATGTGCTCGCGCACTGAGAGTTCTTGGCGGCTGATTTTGTGGTGTTGAACCAGTTTGGCGCGGCGCACTATATCGGCCCAAGCCGCTTGCAAGTCGGGCACAGCCACATGGGGGAAGCGCGGTTGCATGGATTGCTCGATGTAGACCTGTGCTCTTAAAAAATCGCGTCCGTGTTGGGGCACTTCATTCAAGCGAGCCGCAGCCAGTTTGAGCTGTTCGTATTCCAGCAAACGGCGTACCAGTTCGGCGCGCGGGTCTTCGGGTTCTGCACCTTCAGCCACTTTTTTCGGTGGCAGCAACATGCGGGACTTGATTTCAATCAGCATGGCCGCCATGAGCAAATATTCGGCAGCCAACTCCAGATTGGTTTTGCGAATCTCTTCCACATAGCTCAGGTACTGGCGGGTCATCCCGGCCATGGGAATGTCGAGGATGTTGAAGTTTTGTTTGCGTATCAGGTAGAGTAGCAAATCCAACGGGCCTTCGAACGCCTCTAAAAAGATTTGCAGCGCGTCCGGCGGGATGTACAAATCTTGGGGCATGGCAAACAGCGGTTCGCCATATAAACGCGCGACCGCCACATGGTCTATCACCGAGGGCATGTGGGGTAAATCGGCATTTGGCCCACTGGGCCAGTTTGCCATGGTGGGCGTGTTCACTTGGGTGTATTGGTTTGGTAGACGTAGGGCTTTTGTGCCACGCGAGCGTCTTTGAATTCAGCTTGGTCCTGGCGGTTCACCGTTTTGTCCCACAACAGTGCGCGTCCCTGGCGTTGTTCTGACTCCAATGTGGGCTTGGCGGCTTTGAGTTGTCGCAAAAAATCGGTGGTATCAGAGGTGTAGGCCGGGCGGCTGAACAGGGACATAAGCGTGAATTTCCAAATAAGAGCAAGATTCTACTCAGTAGCAACCCGAGCAGCCGTTTGCCAATCTGACACGTCAGGGTGGACATTCAGGCGCTCAAGCAAACCGGTTCTCTTCAATATATCTAAGGGTTGCGGGTTTAAACCGCACAGAATGAGTTGCACGCCCCGGCGTTCACAGGTCTGCAGTAAGTTTTGCAAGGCATCGGCACCGCTGGAGTCGATGTAAATCAGGCCGCTGAGATCGAGCACCAGTTCGTTCTCTGGCAAGTCACTGGCGATCAAGGTCAGCAAATCAACTGCGCCGAAAAACAACGCCCCGTCTATCGCCCAAACCCGGGTGTGCGCCGAACTTTGCAGCAACTTGCGCTGTGTCAAATGGGAAATCCGGTAGATGAATGTCAGACTGGCCGCGGCCATGCCGACCGCCATGCCGACCGATAAATCAACCAACACAGTCAACACAAAGACGGCCAGCAGCGTGAAACGGTAAGGCCAGCGAAATTGCGACAAGCGCACAAAGGCGCGCCAGTTCCCCATATTCCAAGCGATGAACAGCAGCAAAGCGCTCAACACACCCAGCGGAATATGTGAGACCAGCGGTGCGGCCAGCCACACAATCAACAACAGCCCCAGCGCGTGCACCATTCCGGCCACGGGGCTGCTGGCGCCATTTTTCACATTGGTGACGGTGCGCGCCAAAGCACCGGTGGCCGGCATGCCGCCTACAAACGGCATGACCATGTTGGCCAAACCTTGCGCCATCAATTCTTGGTTAGGGTCATGGCGCCCGCCGATCATGTTGTCGCTGGCACGCGCACACAGCAGAGAGGAAATCGCCCCGAGCAATGCCAGCGTGAAACTCGGCAGCAGCACGGCTTGAAATTGCGCCAACGACACATCGGGCCAACGCAACTCGGGCAGGCCAGCGGGAATGCCGCCGAAGCGGCTGCCTATGGTCGCCACCGGCCAGTCTGTGGTGTAAACAAACACCGTGGCTAAAAGCATGACCAACATGGGGCCGGGCATCACTGACAGCCGTTGCGACACTGAGGGCGGTAGCCAACGCGGCATCAGCAATTGCCAGAACACCAAGACCAGCAAACTGCTGAGTGTCAGCACCAAGGTGGGTAAATCGGTCAGATGTAAATGCGTGAATATGACATGGATGATGCCGAACACATCGGCCGGCATGGTTGGTATGGGCAAGCCGAGAAAGTCTTTGAGTTGCAGCAT
>CANHLD010000158.1 GCA_947461325.1 Comamonadaceae bacterium | reverse complement strand
CGCAAGTCCACACCGTTTGCCGCTCAGGTGGCTTCCGAAGTGGCCGGCCGTGCAGCCATGGATCAGGGCATCAAGAACCTCGACGTCGAGATCAAAGGACCCGGCCCCGGCCGCGAGTCTTCAGTTCGCGCGTTAGCAGCCTTGGGCATTCGCATCAATTCCATTTCTGATGTGACGCCGGTTCCTCACAACGGATGCCGTCCGCAAAAGCGCCGTCGCATCTGATTTCAACCCAAGCCCACCGCCGTTGTTGCAAGCATCATCGGCTCCCCGTTTTCATTAACGGGCAGATGACAAAAAGGAAGTTCAAGTGGCACGTTACTTAGGCCCCAAGGCCAAACTCTCACGCCGTGAAGGCACCGACCTGTTTTTGAAGAGTGCACGCCGCTCTATCGCAGACAAGTCTAAATTCGACAGCAAGCCCGGACAACACGGCCGCACTTCCGGTCAGCGTATGTCTGACTTCGGTTTGCAATTGCGCGAAAAACAAAAAGTCAAACGCATGTATGGTGTGTTGGAGCGTCAGTTCCGCCGCTACTTTGCCATGGCCGATCAGCAAAAGGGCAACACAGGCTCCAACCTGTTGTCATTGCTCGAATCGCGTCTTGACAATGTGGTCTACCGCATGGGTTTCGGCTCCACCCGCGCTGAAGCGCGTCAATTGGTTTCTCACAAAGCCATCACAGTCAACGGCCACCAGGTGAATATTCCTTCCTACTTGGTCAAAGCAGGTGACGTGGTGAGTGTGCGTGAAAAATCCAAAAAACAAGGTCGCGTGATCGAAGCTCTGCAACTGGCAACCCAAGTCGGAATGCCTGCATGGGTGGACGTCAATGTGGACAAAGCGGAAGGCATTTTCAAGAAAGCGCCTGACCGTGACGAATTTGCGGCTGACATCAACGAATCACTGATCGTTGAGTTGTATTCGCGTTAACCGAGGCCCCACGGCCTCTTGAATCCGCCGCCCCGTACGCTGTTGTGCGGGGGTCATCATCTAGCCTTACCGGTGTAACGAACCGGGGGCATTGAGAGGGAAAAAACGAATGCAAACAAATCTTCTGAAGCCCAAAGCCATTCAGGTCGAACAACTCGGCCACAACAAATCCAAAGTGACGCTCGAGCCTTTTGAGCGTGGTTACGGCCACACCCTGGGCAACGCATTGCGTCGGGTACTCTTGTCTTCCATGGTTGGCTATGCCGTGACCGATGTCACCATCGCCGGCGTATTGCACGAATACTCATCTATTGATGGCGTCCAAGAAGACGTGGTCAACATTTTGTTGAACCTCAAAGGTGTGGTGTTCAAACTGCACAACCGTGATGAAGTCACACTCAGCCTGCGTAAAGATGGCGAAGGTCAGGTTACAGCTGCTGACATCCAGACACCGCACGATGTAGAGATCATCAACCCCGAGCATGTGATTGCCAATTTATCGCACGGCGGCAAAATCGACATTCAATTGAAAGTTGAAAAAGGTCGCGGCTATGTGCCCGGCTCTATGCGTCGTCACGCTGATGAAGTCAACAAATCTATCGGCCGCATTGTGCTCGACGCATCTTTCTCACCTGTCAAGCGAGTGAGCTACAGCGTTGAAAACGCCCGCGTTGAGCAGCGTACCGACTTGGACCGCTTGGTGGTTGAAATTGAAACCAACGGCGCCATCACCGCAGAAGACGCCGTGCGTTCATCAGCCAAAATTTTGGTTGAGCAATTGGCCGTGTTTGCACAACTCGAAGGCAACGAACTGGCTGCATTTGATGCACCAGCGCCGCGCAGCACCGCACAGGTCGACCCTATCTTGTTGCGCCCTGTGGACGAACTCGAACTCACTGTTCGCTCTGCGAATTGCCTCAAAGCAGAAAATATTTTCTACATTGGCGATTTGATTCAGCGCACCGAAAACGAATTGCTCAAAACACCAAACTTGGGTCGCAAGTCTTTGAACGAGATCAAAGAAGTGTTGGCTTCACGCGGTTTGACTTTGGGCATGAAGCTCGAAGGTTGGCCACCCAGCGGCTTGGAAGCCAAACGTATTTAAAACAAAACAGAGCGGTGTTCACACCGCCTCCCCTGGCCGTACCTGATACGGCGGCCGGCAAAACAACGTCATAAAGGAAAAATCATGCGTCACGGACACGGACTTCGTAAACTCAACCGCACCAGCTCACACCGACTGGCCATGTTGCAAAACATGATGAATTCGTTGATCGAACACGAAGTCATCAAAACCACATTGCCTAAAGCCAAAGAACTGCGTCGCGTCATCGAACCGATGTTGACACTGGGCAAAGAACCCACACTCTCTAACAAGCGTTTGGCCTTCAACCGTTTGCGTAACCGCGACAACGTCGTCAAGTTGTTTGCAGAGTTAGGCCCACGTTACAAAACACGTCCTGGTGGCTACACACGCATTTTGAAGATGGGTTACCGCGTCGGTGACAACGCACCGATGGCTTTGGTCGAGTTGGTTGATCGCCCAGAAGTGCAAGATACACCCGCTGCAAGCGAATAACAGTTACAATGAAAAACACGACGCGCGATGGAGCAGCCTGGTAGCTCGTTGGGCTCATAACCCAAAGGTCGCAAGTTCAAATCTTGCTCGCGCAACCAAATACACAACGCCCACTTTCAGTGGGCGTTTTGCATGGATGCCCGGCCCACAGTCAGTGGGCTTTGTATGCAACAAGCCATTCACAAACCCCATGGCACACACACTGACACAGGTACAAGCCAAAGCCCATCGCATTGAATTGCAAACACAAAGCGGTTTGCAAGTCTGGCATGTATGGAACCGAGATGCAGGCCATCCTCTGGTGCTATTACACGGCGGCAGCGGCAGTTGGAACCACTGGGTGCGCAACGTGGAAGCGCTCTCACAAGACAGAACCGTGTGGGCCTTGGACACCCCGGGCTTAGGCGACTCAGCGTTGCCGCCAGGTGCGGCAGACGCAGATGATTTGCACCATCCCCTGGAGCAAGGTTTGCAAATGTTGTTTGCAGATCAAGCGCTGGACATGGTCGGTTTTTCGTTCGGCGGCTTGGTTGCAGGATTTTTGGCGGCTGTATACCCGACGCGCATCAAGCGCTTGGTCTTGGTCGGCATTCCCGGTTTGGGCTTGTCCAACCAGATAGCAAACATGCGGGGCTTTCGCGCAGACATGACGCAGCAGCAACGCTATGAAGTGCATCGCAATAACTTGCTGGCCATCATGTTGCATGACGAGTCCATGATCACGGATGAATTACTGGCCATGCAAGAGCACAACGTGCAGCGTGACAGACTGAGGAAAAGACGTATTGCACGCAGTGACGCCATGTTGCCGCTGCAAAAAATGTGGCAGTGCCCGGTGTATGGCATCTGGGGCGAAAACGATGCGCTTTACCAAGGCAGTTTGCACCAAATCAAAGCTTTGTTGACCGGGTGTGATTTGCGTGCGTTCCTTGTGGTGCCTCAAGCAGGCCATTGGGTGCAGTATGAAAAGTCAAAGGCATTCAACGCTTTACTGCAATCTTGTCTGGCAGCTTGATGGGCGCACAATACGAGCATGCTTTACAAATTCAAATCCAAAGCCGCTGGTGACTTGATTCTGCTCGAGCCGCAAGGCAAACAGTTTTTGCAACTCATAGGCAAACAGGTCGATGCCAAAGGCATCATCGAACCGGCCGACATGCCAGCGGCCATCGCGGCGTTGCAGGCGGCGATTGCAGTGCAAGAAGCCGAGCAGCAGGCTGCGAAAGAACTAGCCACAGAAAGAGGGCAACCCGCCCCAGTGTTTGAGAGCATCAGCTTGCGGCAGCGTTGCAAGCCCATCATCGACATGCTCAATCGATGCCACCTTGCAGAACAACCCGTCGTGTGGGGCGTGTAGGTGACACATCCCTACCAAGTGCTCACGCCGTCGGTGGTCTTAGACGCTTTGAGCGGTTTGGGATTGGCTGTTGATGGCCGCTTGAGCGCACTCAGCTCCTATGAAAACCGCGTCTACCTGGCGCATTTAGACGACGACAGTTCGGTGGTCGCCAAGTTTTACCGCCCAGCGCGTTGGAGCGAAGCGCAAATCCGCGAGGAACACGCATTCACGGCTGAGTTGGTGGCAGAAGACATTCCAGTGGTCGGCCCACTGCATTTGAACGGTATGAGCCTGCATGAAGCCCGCGTGGTGCATGACGGTGTGGACGGCCATTTCTGGTTCAGCGTCAGCCCGCGTCGTGGCGGACGTGCGCCCGAGTTGGACGACCCCGAGGTATTGATGTGGATAGGCCGCTTGATGGCGCGCATGCATTTGGTCGGTGAACGACACGCATTTGCTGTCAGGCCTGCGTTGAACCTGCACACCTTCG
>CANHLD010000157.1 GCA_947461325.1 Comamonadaceae bacterium | reverse complement strand
TGCGCCAAAGGCTTTCATGGTTTGCGCACGCTCTATCGACAAGTCCTCGGGCATGATCAACACCATGCGATAGCCTTTGATGGCCGCCGCCATCGCCAGCGCAATGCCGGTGTTGCCGGAGGTGGCTTCGATCAAGGTATCGCCGGGTTGGATGTCGCCGCGCTCTTCAGCGCGCTGAATCATGGAGAGTGCCGGACGGTCTTTGACCGAACCCGCCGGGTTGTTGCCCTCTAACTTGCCGAGCAACACATTGCCCCGCGCTGCGTTGTCAGCAACGCCTATGCGTTGCAAGCGTGCGATAGGCGTGTTTCCTATGGCTGCTTCGATGCTTGGATAGTTCATACCTACACTGTGCCATAATTCGGATCCCTCTTTAGCCGGAGTGGCGAAATTGGTAGACGCAGCAGATTCAAAATCTGCCGGTGCAAAACACCGTGCCGGTTCGATTCCGGCCTCCGGCACCAGCTGATGGCTTTAAAAATACGACCCCACAAGGGTCGTTTTTTTATGTCTGTGTTTTCCCACTGAGCGCTGGCTTTAAGATGATGTGGTTTGAAAATTTATATAAACAACACCATGAGCCTGCTCTTTACCCCCATCACACTCAACTCTCCGCGCGGCCCGTTGACACTGCCAAACCGCATCGTGGTCGCTCCGATGTGTCAATACGCCTGTCACTTGGACGGCAAGGCCAACGACTGGCATTTGATGCATTGGGCGAATTTGCTCAACAGCGGCGCCGGTGTGTTCATGATCGAAGCCACCGCAGTTACCGCGCAAGGCCGCATCACACCCAACTGCCTGGGCATTTGGGACGATGCCACCGCCAACGCACTCGCAGACACCCTGGCGCGTGCCCGCAAACTCGCCCCGCCCGTGCCAGTGTGTATACAAATCGCTCATGCCGGGCGCAAAGGCTCAAGCGCACAGCCCTGGCACGGCGGCATGTTGATCGACCAAGCACACGGCGGTTGGGAAACAGTGGCGCCCTCGCCCATCAACCTGCTGCCCGGCGAAGCGCCGCCGCATGAAATTGATGCAGCCGGCTTGCAAGCGATCGAACAAGCCTTTGTCAAAGCCGCCGAACGCGCTGACGACATGGGCTTAGAAATGCTTGAACTGCACGGTGCGCATGGCTATTTGTTGCACGAGTTTTTGTCACCCATCGCCAACCAGCGCAATGACAACTACGGTGGCAATTTCGCTAATCGGGCGCGTTTTCCTTTGCAAGTGTTCAGCGCGGTTCGCAAAGTGTTTCACGGCGTGCTCGGCATGCGTTTGTCGGCCAGCGATTGGATAGAAGGCGGCTGGGACTTGGAGCAAACCACTGACTTCACCAAATTGTTGAAGCAAGCTGGAGCCGACTTTGTGCATGTGTCTTCGGGCGGTATTTCACCGCAGCAAAAAATCATCATCGGCCCGGGCTATCAGGTGCATTTCGCCAAACACATCAAACAGCAAACCGGCTTGCCCACTATCGCGGTTGGTTTGATCACTGAACCCAAACACGCTGAAGAAGTGTTGCAAGCCGGGGACGCAGACATGGTGGCTCTGGGACGCAGCTTTTTGTACAAACCGCGATGGGGTTGGGAAGCCGCCGCTGCACTCGGCGGTCAGGTGCAAGCCACGCAGCAATACTGGCGCAGTCTGCCGCGAGAAGTCTCCGGCATATTCGGTGAAGCGAAAATCGGCATGCGTTAAAACACCGGCTTGCCCAGCAGGCCTTCGCGCACCGTGGGGTAGCGCAGTTTCATGCGCAACTCGGTTTTCAAGCGTTGGTTTTGCATGCGCCTGGATTCATTCATGAAACTCAAGGTCATGGCGGGCAATGCGGTTTGCGCCTGCACCCGACTGATGCGCGGCGGGCGCGGCAACTGCCACAGGTCTGCTGCCCAGTCCATGTAGTCGCCCATCATCATGTCGCTGTCATCACTGACATGCAAAGGCCGCAAGGTTTTACCGCGCCACAGCGCAAGCACGGTTGCTCGCGCCAAGTCGTCAGCATGTATATGGTTGGTGTACACATCCTCTGCGGCTTGCAGCACTGGTGTATTGCGCTGTAAGCGTTCGCGCGGTGTACCGCCTTCGCGGTCCAGCGCGTAAATGCCGGGGATTCGCAAAACGCTGATACGCGGAAATCCGCGCGAGCCCCAGGCATTCAACCAAGCTTCAGCATCGACGCGCCGTTGAGCGCGGTCGGTTTGCGGGCTGAGCAACTGTGTTTCATCTATCCACGCGCCATCGCAGTCGCCATACACACCGCTGGTGGATCCGTACACCACGCACTGCGGTGATGAACGCAATTGCAGCGTCTGCACCAACGTGCGGGTGCGCGGATCGGTGCGGCCATGCAAAGGCGGCGGTGCCATGTGAATCAAATGGGTGGCCACACCTGCAAGTCTTCGCAAGGTGACCGGTTCGTCCAGATTTCCCTTTATTGCAGTGATACCTTGCTGATGTAATTCGCTGACTCGCGACTCGCTGCTGGTCAAGGCGTAAACACGGTTGCTGTTTTTCAATAAGGCTGCTGCACGCAAGCCCACATCGCCGCAACCGACGATCAACACGCGCGGCCGTCTGAAGCGGGACGGTAGTGCGCCTAAAGGGTTTTGGTTTGAAGGCAAAATCCAGTCTTTCGTTATTTCAAAAATCCAAGGATAACAAGCATGTCGTTTCAAGTATCGGTGCAACCCAGTGGCCGCTCGTTCAGCGTGGACAAAGACGAAACGATACTGGCCGCCGGCGTGCGCCAAGGTGTCGGCCTGCCTTATGGTTGCAAAGACGGTGCTTGCGGCTCTTGCAAATGCCTGAAAGTTTCCGGCGAGATCCAGATGAGCAGTTACCAAAGCAAAGCCTTGACTGATGATGAACTGGTCAAGGGCATGGTGCTGACTTGCCGCGCCACCGCCTTGAGCGATGTGGTGCTGGAGTCGCGCCAAGTCACCAGTGCAGACGCTTTTCCGATTCGCAAAATGCCGGTGCGCATTGCTTCTCTTGAAAAAATGTCGGCTGATGTGATGCGCATCATGCTGCAATTGCCTTCAACAGAAAACGCGCAATACCATGCAGGTCAATATGTAGAGTTTTTATTGCGCGACGGTTCACGCCGCGCATATTCCATCGCCAATGCACCGCATACGCTGGCAACAGGCGCACCCATGGTTGAATTGCACATAAGGCACATGCCCGGCGGCAAATTCACCGACCATGTGTTTGGCGCCATGAAAGAAAAAGAAATTCAACGCATTGAAGCGCCGTTCGGCAGTTTTTACCTGCGAGAAGACAGCGACAAGCCCATGGTGTTGCTGGCCTCGGGCACCGGCTTTGCACCTATCAAAGCATTGCTGGAACACATGCAACACAAAAACATACAACGTCCAGCCAAGTTTTACTGGGGCGGGCGTCGTCCCTCTGATATTTACATGAACGAGTGGGTCATGGCGCAACTGGCGCTGATGCCAAATCTGCAATACATCCCCGTGGTGTCTGATGCTTTGCCCGAAGATAACTGGACAGGCAGAACCGGTTTTGTGCATGCCGCCGTGCTGCAAGATCTGCCCGACTTGTCAGCGCATCAGGTGTATGCCTGCGGTGCGCCGGTGGTGATTGAATCCGCGCAGCGCGACTATGCAGCGCATGGTTTGCCTGCCGAAGAATTTTTCGCCGACTCGTTCACCAGCGAAGCCGACAAGCTTTAAGTTTTTTTAGCTTGTGCGTTTTTGTCACGCAGCAAGCGCATTTTTTCAGCAATTTTTATTTCTAAACCACGCTCGACCGGTTCATACAACACCGGTGGCTTCATACCATCCGGCCAATAGTTTTCACCAGCGGCAAACGCATCGGCTTCGTCGTGGGCGTACCTGTAGGCCTTGCCGTAGTCGAGGTCCTTCATCAGTTGCGTGGGCGCATTGCGCAAATGCATGGGCACCGGTCGCGTACCGTCTGCCTTGATGAGCTTGCGAACATTGTTGTAAGCCTTGTAGACAGCATTTGATTTAGGCGCAATCGCCAAATACACCACACACTCAGCCAAGGCCAATTCGCCTTCAGGTGAACCCAAGCGCTCGTACACCTCGGCAGCGTCCAGCGCCAAGCGCAGTGCACGCGGGTCGGCCAAGCCGATGTCTTCAGCCGCCATGCGAATCATGCGACGCGCCATGTATTTGGGTTCTGCGCCGCCGTCGAGCATACGCACCAACCAGTACAAAGCCGCATCCGGGTCAGAGCCGCGCACAGATTTGTGTAGCGCACTGATGGTGTCGTAGAACTGCTCGCCGCCTTTGTCGTAACGGCGCATGCGCTCACCCAGCACTTTCATCAACCAGGCATCAGTCAGCAACGACAGTTGTTCACGCTGC
>CANHLD010000156.1 GCA_947461325.1 Comamonadaceae bacterium | reverse complement strand
GGTTTGCTGATGATCGGGGTGATGATCGGCACGCAAAGCCAGCTGTTGTATGGCGCGGTATCCCGCTTGCCCGTGGCCTTGGCCTTACTCGCTTTCAACACTTACCCGCTGTGGGCGGCGCTGTGGAACCGCGTGTTTTACGGTCAACCGCCTGAGCGTCAGGTTTTGCTCACCATGCCGGTCATCTTGGCGGGGCTGGCCTTGGCTTTGGATGTGATCGGCGCGGCCTCCGGTTTGGGTGCGCGGCAACAATGGGCAGTCATGGGCGAGGGCGTGGCGTTTGCCATGGCGGCGGCCGCGAGTTTCGGTATGGTGCTGGTGTGGACCCAACACGAAACCGCAGGTCTGGACGGCCGAGTGCGCACCTTGTTCAGTTTGCTGATCGCCGCCAGCGTGGCCCTGGCTGTGATTGGCTGGCACGGCGGCCCGCAATGGCCGCAAACCGAGATCGGTTGGCTGGGCTTGGTCGGCTTGACCTGTTTGTACGGCAGCGGTTTCACGCTGATGTTCACCGTGTTGCCCAAACTCGGCGTGGCAGGCAATACCGCCATCATGAATGTAGAGCCGGTGTTCGCGCTGATGTTGGGCTGGGCCATACTTGATCAACGCATTGAGCCGGTTCAAATCGCCGGTGCGGTCGTGGTGGTGGCTGCGGTGATTTTTCTGGGTTTGCGCAAGCGCGCATAACGGCCCACTTGATGATTTGCACAAACCTATGTTGTTTTTAAAAGTACGTTGGTCCCAATGGCAATTAGGCTGGGATCGCTGGCCGCTGAAATGGCAATTGCGCAATCTGTTCATTTGGTTGCGCGTGAAATACACGCCAGTGCGTGAATACCCATTCACAGCCTTACCCGCATTGAATGACGAGCAAAAATTGCGTTTAAGTGCTTATTGCCAATTGCGCGGCCCGCTGCCTCTGCCAGACAACAGCACCATGGCGCGCGACATCAGTTTGAAAAAAAACAGCCACTATGTTGGCGATTTGCTGCGCTGTTTGTACCCACGGTTTTTGAACCGTGCTTTTGTCAAAGAGTTCGGGGATGTCAATTGGATTCCCGATGTGCCCACATTCTTGAAAAGTCGCCCGATCGAGGGCGACAACAGCAACGCGGTGTTGCTGCCCTTGGATGTGCGCAGACACATGTGTTTTCCGCACGACCCGCTTGCATTTGAAAACAAACGATCAGCCATGGTCTGGCGCGGCGCCGGTTACCAACCGCATCGCCAATTGTTTTTGCAACAAACGGCAGGGCTCAGTTGCTGTGATGCAGGCGACCCGGGCTTGCCTGCAGACCATGCGCAACACAGACCCTGGTTAAGTATTCATCAGCAACTGCAATTCAAATACATCATCTCCGTAGAAGGCAATGATGTGGCCACGAATTTGAAATGGATCATGCATTCCAATTCGTTGTGTGTGATGGCTAAACCCAAATTTGAGACCTGGTTTTTGGAAAGCCGCCTTCTACCCGGTGTTCACTATGCAGAAGTAGCTGAAGACTTCAGCAATTTGCAGCAGGTGTTTGACCACTACGAAAGCCACCCTGAAGAAGCTTTGAACATCATTCGCCAAGCACAAGCGTATACGCAGCAGTTTCTGGATGCAGCCTCTGAGCGCTTGCTGACCCAACATGTGTGTCAGGCTTATTTCGATGCGGTTTCGCCCCTTGCCAAGCCTTGAATGTCCAGCGTTGCAAACGCCTTGAGCGGCGGCGAATCGTCAAATTTCCGCACTAAGATAGCCCTCACGCTGAATGGATCCTTTTTTCCAACCCGTTTTTTGTTGGCCTGCTGCTC
The DNA here is from genome assembly GCA_947461325.1 of Comamonadaceae bacterium. GTDB lineage: Bacteria > Pseudomonadota > Gammaproteobacteria > Burkholderiales > Burkholderiaceae_C > Limnohabitans. The sequence goes on along the minus strand of CANHLD010000156.1, from coordinate 2,589 downwards.
GTTTGAGACTTCACACGGCCTACTTCGATTGCCACTGACTTATGAATGACACGACTTTTTTGACCAACTTGAACGAGCACATGGCCTTGTTTCAACAATTGAACGGGCTTGATGCTTGCATTTCACAAGCCATTGATGCTTGCGTACAGAGTTTGCAAAAAGGCGGCAAATTGATGTTGTGCGGCAATGGCGGCTCAGCGGCTGACAGCCAGCACTTGGCGGCGGAGTTCACCGGGCGCTTCATGAAAGACAGACCGCCGATCGCGGCCGTGGCCTTGTCTACCGACACCTCTGCACTGACTTGCATAGGCAACGACTATTCTTTCAACGATATTTTTTCCAGACAAGTACAAGCCTTGGGAAAAGCAGGCGATTGCCTGATCGCCATTTCCACTTCAGGCAATTCCGGCAATGTGCTGGCTGCGGTGGCTGCAGCCAAATCCTTGGGCATCAAATCCATAGGCTTGCTCGGACGCGATGGCGGCAAACTCAAAGCGCAATGTGATGTAGCCATTGTGGTGCCCAGCCAAGTGACGGCGCGCATACAAGAAGCACACATATTGATAGGCCACAGCCTGTGCGGCGCGGTCGAGTTGAAACTAGGACTGGTGTCTGCTGACTGAGGTTTGACCATGAGCACTATCCCCAACGTGTTACCCGATTTTTCACATGCCCGTTTGCTGATCGTGGGCGACGTCATGCTAGACAGCTATTGGTACGGACCGACCGGTCGCATTTCGCCTGAAGCGCCTGTGCCCGTGGTGCATGTCAACAAAGAGGAAGTGCGTTTAGGCGGCGCCGGTAATGTGGCGGCCAACACCGCGGCGCTGGGCGTGAAAACCGTGTTGATGGGTTTGGTCGGCGAGGATGACTCGGCAAATCACATGCAGCAGTTACTCAGCGAACGCGGCATTGATGCGCATTTGCAAACGGTCAAAGGCAGCAAAACCATCACCAAGCTGCGCATTATTTCGCGCCAGCAGCAACTGATTCGTTTGGATTTTGAAGACCATTTCCCGCAATGGCAGGCAGAGGCGTTTTTGCAAACCTACCAAGCGCAATTGGCGCATGTGGACGCGGTGATTTTGTCTGACTATGCCAAAGGCGCTTTGCGTTGTGCTGCTGACATGGTCAAGCTGGCACGCGCCGCCGGCAAACCCGTCATCATCGACACCAAGGGCACCGACTTCGAACGCTACCGGGGTGCCACCTTGATCACCCCGAACATGGGTGAGTTTGAAGCCGTGGTTGGCCACTGCGCCAACGATGCCGAGATAGAAGCCAAGGGACAGCAATTGCGCGCCTCGCTTGATTTGGAGGCGGTGCTGGTCACGCGCAGCGAAAAAGGCATGAGCCTGATGGTGCGTGGTCAACCGGCCGTGCATATTTCCACCCGTGCGCAAGAGGTGTTTGATGTGACCGGCGCAGGTGACACCGTGGTGGCCACGTTGGGTGCATCGCTTGCAGCTGGCGTGCCGTTGACCCAAGCCATGAATCTGTCCAACGTGGCGGCCGGTCTGGTGGTGGCCAAACTTGGCACCGCCACCGTCAGCTTTGACGAGTTGCGACTTGCCCTGCAACCTGAAAGCGGTGAACACGCGGTGTACAGCGAGGACAGCTTGCACCAACGGATTCAACAAGCCCGCGCGGCCGGTCAACGCGTGATCATGACCAACGGTTGTTTTGACATTCTGCACCCCGGACATATCGATTATTTGGAAAAAGCGCGGGCACTTGGCGACATGCTGTTTGTGGCGGTGAATGACGATGATTCTGTGCGGCGGCTCAAAGGAGACGGGCGTCCGGTCAACCCGCTGTCCACTCGTCTTCGCATGCTGTCAGCTTTGGCCTGCGTCAATGGCGTGGTGGCTTTTTCAGAAGACACGCCCGAGCGTTTGTATTGCCATGTGTTGCCCAACGTGTTGGTCAAAGGCGGCGATTACGCCAGCGATCAAGTGGCAGGCGGCGCCTGCGTGACTGCTGCAGGCGGGGAAGTGGTTATTTTGGATTTTCTGGCCGGGCACTCGACCACCAGCCTGATTGAAAAAATACAAGCCAAGACCTGAGTCAGGTGTGTTTAGCGCAGGCCTGGGCGCATGACTTAGACATAGATCGCAATGAAATCTAAACAGCCTTTTTTACTCGTCGCTTTTTTTGTGCTGTTTTCGTGGCTGATATTCAAGCAGTTGCAAACCCTCAGCTTGTCGAGTTTTATTTTTTCTGATTCACTCTATTTGGCGACCATGGACAAATTCGGCTGGGCCAGTTACAGCTCGCCGATCAACGTCAATTTTTTCCCCGACTATTTGTTTTACCAAGCAAGCAGCGTTTTAAGCACCGACCCGTTTGTGCGCGTCATCTATACCGGCCTGGTTCAATTTGCGTTGATTGCTTTTGCTGTGACGCTGGTGAGCAAGCCCTATGCAGCTGCGCTGTACCTGTCCATTTACATGTTCACTGCTTTGGACTTTGCCGTCTCCCTGTCCTCTCACACGCTGTTGATCTTGCAAGTGATCATGACTTTGTATTTGCCCGCCAGATTCCGTTATCTGGCAGTGATGGCTTTTTCTTTGTCCGACCCGATGTTTT
>CANHLD010000155.1 GCA_947461325.1 Comamonadaceae bacterium | reverse complement strand
CTTGGGCAAAAACACCAACGTGTTTTTGGCCAGTGCCGAATTGGCAGCCATTGCCTCCAAGCTGGGCCACATCCCGACCGTGGCCGAGTACCACGAAGCCATGGGCATCGTGAACAAAGACGGCGCGGCCATCTATAAGTACTTGAACTTCAACCAGATAGACGAGTATGTGGAGAATGCGAAGGGCGTGACTGCCTGAGTATTGGATCGCTTCAGTTAAAGCAACGGCCCCGGGAGCGATTCCGGGGCCGTTTTGCTTCGGGCAGGGTCAGTGGTTCTGCAACTCGCATTACGACTCGTCAATGTTCACTATCTGCAGCACTTATGCAAGCCGGTTCGCTACCGTCACGGCTTGTTAGTAGACTTTCAAAGACAGATCATTGACTCCAAATCTTTGAGCCGCAGCCCGCTTGACAAACGCCATTGATTCTGTACAGTCTGTACGGATTGAAACGAAGAGGCACACCATGTCAAAAAGCAAGGTTTATGGTTTGGAGCAGGCCAGGGCGCAACTGCCCTTGATCGCTTCTGAAGCCGAGGCGGGTTACAGCAGCGAAATCACCCGCCACGGCAAGCCCGTGGCCATGGTGGTGCCGGTCAAGCATTGGCAGGCTCAGCAGGGCCGTGCAGTGAAAGTTGACGGCATATTGGCTTTGCGGGGCACCGGTGCAGGTTTGTGGCCTAAAGGCGCATCGAAAGAGATAGCTGTTTTGCGCAACGAATGGCAGGACTGACGCATGACCGAAATCGTGCCTGTCTACAACGCAGGCTGGGGCAGTTTGACTGATGGCGCTACGCTGCTGGTAGACACTGCGCCGTGGATCTATGTGCTAGAAGACCACCCGGTTTTTGCGCCGCGCTTTACCGGTTTGTTTGAAGCCGCAGAGCTTGGCCGTCTACAACTGGCCTTGACCACCGTCACTTTGGCTGAGGTGTTGACCGGCCCATGCAAGGCAAAGCAAACCGCATTGGCCAAGCGTTATGAAAAAGCGCTGGGCCGTTACCACGTGGTGCCGTTAACTGCGCAGGTCGCTGTCATGGCAGCACAGTTACGGGTGCAATACCGTTTGAAGTTACCGGATGCAGTGCAATTGGCATCGGCCTTGGACATAGGTGCCACAGCTTTGGTCACCCACGACAGAGATTTTTCTAGAGTGTTGGATTTTCCTGTTTTAACAGGTGTAACAGCCTAAAGGCGTAGCTGTATTCAGGATTTTCGGTAAGGCTGCACCACTTGGTTTTTGCGCAAGCTGGGGTAGTGCTTCACATTCAAGGTGTAGAGGCAGGCGTTGCGGTTCACCGCTGTGGCAGCAATCAGCGCATCGTTCAAACCCACGCCATGGGCTTTGCCGTGCTCACGGCGAATCAAGCCTCCGGCCTGCGCGATGTCCCGATTGAGGTCAATGATTTCCAAGGTGTCCAGCAAATCCTTCAATGCTTGTATTTCCGCGCCATCTCGAACACCGGCATACAACTCTGCCACGCTGATGCTGCTGATGGCCACGTCGTTGGGTAACTTGGACACAAAGGCAACGGCCTGGGGTGTGCCGCGCAGGAAGTCAATCCAGACATCGGTGTCCACCAACGGCAACACGGTGTTGCTCAAAATGAACGCTCTTCAGAGCGCAGTTCATCCACAGAAGGTCGTACGGCTTTCGCTTCCCAAGCCCCTGCCGAGCGCAATCGCTTGGCAAGTCGTTCTTGGGGATGGTGGGTATGCAAAAAATTGTCAATGGCGGAGCGAATCAAGGCACTGCTGCTGCAGCCTTGTTGTTTTGCCAGCGCGCTCAATTGCTGTTGCTGCTGTGCAGTTAAATAAATTTGGGTTCTGGCCAATTCAGAAGGGAGAGTCATGCGCATACCTCACGTGATGTATATGAGTGATGTATGTTAGCAGTTTCGCTTTTTGCATCTTGTGATGCGAGAACGCTATATTCGTGATGCAGTCGTCACTGAATATGCTTTGCTCAGAGCTGTCGGCTTCACATCAACAAATGCTCACCGTCATTGGCTCCGCCCAAAATCACGTAATTGACTTTGCGTATGTCCATCAATCGCGTGCCACCTGCATAAGAAATAGAGCTTTGCAAATCTTCTTGCATCTCGCGCAGTGTGTCTTTCAACTGGCCTTTGATCGGCTCCAAAATACGTTTGCCTTCAACGTGTTTGTATTCGCCTTTGTTGAAGTCAGACGCCGAGCCGTAATATTCTTTGAACAAGCGGCCATCGACTTCCACCGTTTGGCCGGGGGACTCTTCATGACCCGCCAACATGGAGCCGATCATCACCATGGACGCGCCGAAACGAATGCTTTTGGCGATGTCACCGTGTTCACGTATACCGCCGTCGGCAATGATCGGTTTGGTCGCCACACGCGCACACCATTTCAATGCAGACAGTTGCCAGCCGCCAGTGCCAAAGCCTGTTTTGAGTTTGGTGATGCAAACCTTGCCGGGACCAATGCCTACTTTGGTCGCGTCTGCGCCCCAGGTTTCTAAATCGATCACTGCTTCAGGCGTGCCCACGTTGCCTGCGATGATGAACGCATCCGGCAAATGTTCTTTCAAGTGCGTGATCATGCGGTGTACGTTGTCGGAATGACCGTGCGCAATGTCGATGGTGATGTAGTCGGGGCAAAGTCCCTCAGCCCGCCAAGCGGCCACGGTGTCGTAATCGGCTTGTTTCACACCCAGAGAAACTGATGCATACATGCCCTTGGTTTTGCAGTCGCGCACAAACTTGAGGTTGTCCAGATCAAACCGGTGCATCACATAAAAATAACCGTTGGCTGCCAGCCATTCGCAAATGCTTTCGTTCACCACGGTTTTCATATTCGCGGGAACCACGGGGAGGCGAAATGTGTGTTTGCCTAAGGTGACGCCGGTGTCGCATTCAGCGCGGCTTTGAACACGGCATTTGCGCGGCAGTAAAAGAATATTGTCGTAATCAAAAATTTCCATGAACCAGGCTCCAAAAAATAAAACAAGGAGAGCGCTTGGCTTGGCCGGTTCGGAAAAACCGGACGCAAGAATCTTGGGCCCGGTGATTGATTCTACGCACATTGGCTGGGTACCTTGACTGCCTACAATCGAGCACATGTCCTCACCTACCAGCACGAACTCCGTGCCCGACTTTGCACTGCAATCCCCTTTGTTACAAGGCCTCAACCCCGAACAACAAGCCGCCGTCACGCTACCGTCTTCGCATGCGCTGATATTGGCTGGCGCCGGTTCGGGAAAAACACGCGTGTTGACCACACGCATCGCCTGGTTGCTGCAAACCCGTCAGGTCGCGCCCGGTGGTTTGATGGCGGTCACCTTCACCAACAAAGCCGCCAAGGAAATGCTGACGCGTTTGAGCGCCATGCTGCCGGTGAATGTGCGCGGCATGTGGATTGGCACGTTCCACGGCTTGTGCAACCGTTTTTTGCGCGCACATTGGAAGCTTGCCAACCTGCCGCAGTCGTTTCAAATTTTGGACACGCAAGACCAGTTGTCGGCGGTCAAACGGTTGCTCAAGCAATTCAATATCGACGATGAACGTTTTCCGCCCAAGCAAGTGCAATGGTTCATTGCCGGTTGCAAGGAAGAAGGTCTGCGTCCCAAAGACGTGGTGGTGCGCGACCCTGAAACCCGCCAAAAAGTCGAGCTCTACCAGTTGTACGAAGACCAGTGCCAGCGCGAAGGCGTGGTGGACTTCGGCGAGTTGATGTTGCGCAGTTACGAATTACTGCGCGACAACGACGCTTTGCGCGAACATTACCGCGAGCGCTTCAAACATATTTTGATTGACGAGTTTCAAGACACCAACAAGCTGCAATACGCATGGATCAAATTGCTTTGCGGCGCGCACAGCGCGGTACTGGCAGTGGGTGACGATGACCAAAGCATTTACGCGTTTCGCGGTGCGCGTGTGGGCAATATGGCTGACTTTGTGCGTGAATTTGAGGTGCAGCACCAGATCAAGCTGGAGCAAAACTACCGCAGCCACAGCCATATTTTGGATACCGCCAATGAGCTGATCAAACACAACAAAACCCGACTCGGCAAAAACCTGCACACCACCCAAGGAGCGGGTGAACCGGTGCGGGTGATGGAGTCACCCGGCGATTTGGCAGAAGCGAATTGGATGGTGGAAGAGATCAAACAGTTGTTGCGCGACGGACGCGACGGCGACGGTGAAAAAGGCGTGGCAGCGCGCAGCGAAGTGGCGGTGCTCTACCGCAGTAACGCGCAAAGCCGGGTGATAGAAACTGCCTTGTTCAACGCCGCCATGCCTTACCGCGTGTATGGCGGCTTGCGCTTTTTTGAACGTGCAGAGATCAAGCACGCACTGGCGTATTTGCGTTTGCTCGAGAACCCGCGCGACGACACCAGTTTCATGCGCGTGGTCAATT
>CANHLD010000154.1 GCA_947461325.1 Comamonadaceae bacterium | reverse complement strand
CGGTTGGCAATCAGTATTTTGTGGAACATGGCATCAGTAGCGCTTGGCCACTTCTTCAAGCATCACCTCGGTGGCACCGCCGCCAATGGCCAGCACCCGCGCATCACGCCAGAGGCGCTCGATAGGTGCTTCACGCATATAGCCCATGCCGCCCCAGAATTGCAAACAACCGCCAACCACTTCGTTCACCAGATCGCCGGTGAGTGCTTTGAGCATGGACACTTCCTGCACGATGTCATGGTCTTGCGTGACTGACCATGCGCAGTGGTACATGAACTGGCGCGCCGAGCGGGTTTTGGCATCCAACATGGCGATGCGCTGACGAATGTGTTGCATCTCCCACAAGCTCTTGCCGAAGGCCTGACGCTGACGTACATAGTCCAAAGTGAGTTCAATCGCGCGCTGGCAATGACCAATGGCCATGGCTGCCAGTGCAATGCGTTCGGTTTGCAAATTTTTCATCAACGCGTAAAAGCCTTTGTCTTGCTCGCCCAGCAAAGCCTCAGGACCGAGTCGCACGTTGTCCAACACCAACTCTGCGGTGTCAGAACACAACCAACCGGTTTTGTCTAAAGACCGGCCGACGCTGAAACCCGGCGTGCCTTTTTCAACAATGAACATCGACATTTGGTGTTTGCCTGCCCCCGTCTTGGCTGCGACGAAATACACATTCGCATGCACGCCGTTGGTGATGTAGAGCTTGGTGCCGTTCAGCACCCACGCATCTCCGTCGCGCTTGGCGGTACTGCGCATGCCGGACAAATCAGAACCGGCTCCTGGCTCTGTCATGGCCACCGCGCTGATGGTTTCACCGGTGATGATGCGCGGCATGTATTTGGCTTTTTGTGCTGCTGTGCCTGCGTGGTGCAAATGCGGACTGGCCATGTCGGTATGTACCAACACGCTGACAATGAAACCGGCATAAGTGGATTGCGACAAAGCTTCGGCAAACACCAGATTGGTCAATGCATCCGCTTCGGCACCGCCGTATTCACTGTCATACATCAAACCGAAAAATCCAGCCTCTCCCATTTTGCGCAAGACTTCGCGCGGCACCTTGCCTGCTTTTTCCCATTCGAGGCCGTAGGGCTCAACTTCTCTTTCTAAAAAGCGCGCCATCTGGTCGCGCAGGGTTTGGTGTTCGGGTAAATGGTAGATATGGTTCATGGTGGTTATCTCAAAAAATCACATACGGAAGACACCGAAACGGGTGTCGGGAATCGGTGCGTTCAAAGACGCGGACAAGGCCAAAGCCAACACTTGGCGCGTGTCTGCGGGATCTATCACGCCGTCGTCCCACAAGCGGGCACTGGCGTAATATGGGTGGGATTGGTGGGCGAATTGATCTAACAGCGGTTGTTTGAATCTGGCTTCTTCGTCAACGCTCCAACTGCCGCCCTTGGCTTCAATGCCGTCTCGCTTGACGGTTGCCAACACGCTGGCTGCCTGCTCGCCGCCCATCACACAAATACGTGCGTTCGGCCACATCCACAAAAAACGTGGATTGAATGCGCGACCGCACATGCCGTAATTGCCGGCACCGTAACTGCCTCCGATGATGAGGGTAAATTTAGGCACTTGCGCGGTGGCCACAGCGGTGACCATCTTGGCGCCGTGTCTGGCGATGCCTTCGTTTTCGTATTTGCGACCGACCATGAAGCCGGTGATGTTTTGCAAAAACACGAGCGGTATTTTTCGCTGACAACACAGTTCAATAAAGTGCGCGCCCTTTTGCGCAGATTCGGAAAACAGCACGCCGTTGTTGGCCACGATGCCGACCGGCATGCCTTCGATATGCGCAAAGCCACACACCAAGGTGCTGCCAAAGCGGGCTTTGAACTCGTGAAACTCAGAGCCGTCAACCACACGTGCGATGATGTCGCGCACGTCGTAGGGCTTGCGCGTGTCCACGGGAATCACGCCGTAGATTTCTTGCGGGTCGTACAAAGGCGCACGTGCAGGAATGACTGCCGCATCAAATGCTTTGCGATGGTTCAAACGCGACACGGCTTGACGCGCTAACGCCAGTGCATGTGCGTCGTTGTCTGCCAGATGATCAGCCACGCCGGACAAACGCGTGTGCACGTCGCCGCCGCCTAAATCTTCGGCGCTGACAATTTCTCCGATCGCTGCTTTGACCAAAGGCGGGCCGCCTAAAAAGATGGTGCCTTGGTTTTTAACGATGATGGTTTCATCGCTCATTGCAGGCACATACGCACCGCCTGCGGTGCAACTGCCCATGACCACTGCAATTTGCGCGATGCCTTGCGCGCTCATGTTGGCCTGGTTATAAAAAATGCGGCCGAAATGTTCTTTGTCAGGAAACACATCGTCCTGGTTAGGCAAGTTCGCACCACCTGAATCCACCAGGTAAATACACGGCAAATGGTTTTGCTGCGCGATCTCTTGCGCACGCAAATGTTTTTTGACTGTCATCGGGTAATAAGTACCACCCTTGACCGTCGCGTCATTACAGACGATTACACAATCTACACCGCTGACGCGACCAATGCCTGCGATCACACCGGCGCCCGGCGCTTCGCCGTTGTACATGCCGTGCGCAGCCAAGGGGCTGAATTCTAGAAACGGCGTGCCCGGATCGAGCAACAAAGCCACGCGTTCGCGCGGCGGCAATTTGCCGCGCGCCACGTGTTTGGCACGCGCGGCCTCACCGCCGCCTTGCGCGCTCAGCGCCATTTGCACACGCAGGTCTTCTACGGCGGCCTGCATGGCCTGTGCATTGGCGATAAACGCAGCCGAACGGGTCGACAAGTGGGAGGTGAGTACGCTCATGCTGTGTCAGCCTAGATCAATTCAATCGCCATGGCCGTGCCTTCACCGCCGCCGATACACAAAGTCGCCAGGCCTTTTTTCAAACCTCTGGCTTGCAAAGCATGCAGCAATGTGACGATGATGCGTGCGCCCGAAGCGCCGATGGGGTGACCCAAGGCACATGCGCCGCCATTGACGTTGACAATTTCATGCGGCACTTTGAGTTCGTGCATCAGTGCCATGGGCACCACGGCAAACGCTTCGTTGACTTCCCACAACTGCACATCGCTGACCTTCCAGCCAGCTCTGGCCAAAGCTTGCTGTGTGGCTCCCACCGGTGCTGTGGTGAACCACTCAGGTTCTTGCGCAAATGTGGCGTGGCTGACGACGCGAGCCAAGGGTGTACATCCCAGTTTTTTGGCGGTGCTTTCACGCATCATCACCAACGCGGCAGCTCCGTCGTTGATAGATGAACTTGAAGCTGCGGTGATGGTGCCGTCTTTTTTGAACGCCGGTTTCAGGCTCGTGACTTTGTCGAGCTTGACCTTGCCGGGACCTTCATCCACGGTCACCACGCGCTCGCCGCTGCGGTCTTTCACCGTGACGGATGCAATTTCTTTGCTGAACGTGCCGTTGGCGGTCGCGTCTTTGGCGCGCTGCACACTGGTCATGGCGAAATGGTCTTGGGCTTCACGGGTGAATTTGTATTTGGCCGCACAGTCTTCACCGAACGTGCCCATGGAACGGCCGGCTTCGTACGCATCTTCCAAACCGTCGAGCATCATGTGGTCATAGATTTTGTCGTGGCCCATGCGGTAACCGCCACGGCCTTTCAACATCAGGTAAGGTGCATTCGTCATGCTTTCCATGCCACCGGCAATCATCACGTCTTGCGAGCCTGCGCTCAAAATGTCATGTGCAAACATGGCGGCGCGCATGCCGGAACCGCACATCTTGGAGAGCGTGACTGCGCCTGCGCTTTTGGGCAAACCGCCTTTGAACGCAGCCTGACGCGCCGGGGCTTGGCCTTGACCGGCCATCAAACAATTGCCAAACAACACCTCGGTCACCGCATCGGGAGAAATACCTGCGCGAGCCACAGCCGCGGCGATAGCAACGCCTCCTAAATCGTGGGCTGACAAAGGTGAGAAATCACCTTGGAAACTGCCCATGGGGGTACGTGCAGCACTGACAATAACAACTGGATCTGACATCACTTACTCCTTTAAAAAATCAGTAGGACGGGTGCATCGCCGCTCGCTGCACCTCAAAACGTTTGTCTGCTTCATAAGGAAACACATCGTGCACATGGCCTTGATTGATTTTTTCCTTATGCCCTTGCCAAAACCCGGCGTCCAATAAATCTGCATGGTGCTTCATGAATACTTCGCGCACCGACGGGTTGCCCAGCAAAAACGGGCCAAAGGTTTCGGGAAACACATCCCGCGGCCCGACGTGATACCAAATTTCGCCGGACATTTCATCTTCTTCGTTGCGCGGCGCCGGTACTTTGCGGAAATTGCAGTCGGTGATGTATTCGATCTCGTCGTAATCATAAAAAACGACTTTGCCGTGGCGTGTGATGCCAAAGTTTTTCCACAGCATATCGCCTGGAAATATATTGGCAGCCACCAGATCTTTG
>CANHLD010000153.1 GCA_947461325.1 Comamonadaceae bacterium | reverse complement strand
TCTTCATCGTTATCGACGGTGGGTTCGCGGGTGAAGGCTTTGCTCATGGTGGACCCAAGTGAATTACTTTTATAACATCACAGACAGATTTTCATCATTTGACAAGTTCATTGCTGGAACGCGTTGCATTGTTCTGCGATAGCCAGACTCGAAGTCAACCCCGGCGACTCAATGCCGAACAAATTCACCAAGCCCGGCACGCCATGCTCATCCGGTCCTTGAATCTTGAAATCAGCGTCCGTGCTGCCCTGGGGCACTATCTTCGGTCGGATACCTGCATAAGCCGGTTGCAAAGCACCGTCTGCTAAATCGGGCCAATATTTGCGAATGGCACCATAAAACACCTCAGCCCGCTCCGGATTGACGTTGTAGTCTTCTACCTCTACCCATTCCACATCCGGACCGAAGCGCGCCTGCTGCCCCAAGTCCAGGGTCAAATGCACGCCCAAGCCGCCTGGCTCTGGAACCGGATAGATCAGGCGCGAAAAAGGTGAACGTCCAGCAAGCGAAAAATAATTTCCCTTGGCCAAATAGGCAGTGGGCAATGTGCCGACAGCCATTGCTTTACATGAACCAGCCAAAGCAATCGCCTGATGCCCTGCCGCATTCACCACTGTGTCAGCCAGCAAGGTTTCTTCCACGCCATCACAAAGCACGGTTAAAAGCAAACCCTGTGGTGTGGACTCTATGCCTTGCACAGAGCTGTTGAGTGCCAGACTTGCGCCATGACGCTCTGCATCTCCCAGCAATGCCAACATATAGGCACGACCATTGATGATGCCCGTCGATGGTGAAAGCAAAGCTCCCACGCAATTCAACTGAGGTTCAAGCGCTATGGCTTCAGCAGCTGACAACAATTGCAAATCGTCAACGCCATTTGCTTGCGCGCGAGCTTTTATCTTTTGCAGATCGTTCAATTGGTGATCTGAAGTGGCAACAATCAACTTGCCGCAACGGTTGTACTCAACGCCGTATTCATCGCAGAATGCGTATAGCTTTTTCCGACCGCTGACACACATTTTTGCTTTGAGTGAACCAGCGGGGTAATAAATGCCTGCGTGTATGACTTCGCTGTTGCGGGCGCTGGTTTCCAAGCCGAAATCGCTGTTGCGTTCCAAAATAATGACTTCTTTGCCTTCGCGTGCCAGCGCCCGGGCACATGCCAGACCGACAGCGCCTGCACCAATGACAACTGCTTGAACTTGAAGAGACATATTGACTGAACTGTACTGCTATGCGTTTCTGAGCCAAAAAAAAGGCTTAGCGTGAAAACACGCTAAGCCGTTGTGAGATGGTGCGGCTGGCAGGAATCGAACCCACGACCCCTTGGTTCGTAGCCAAGTACTCTATCCAGCTGAGCTACAGCCGCACTGCTTTGCATCTTACCACGCTGTATGTGCACCAACTATTGGTGGGCCCCCCGTGAGTCGAACACGGCACCAACGGATTATGAGTCCGCTGCTCTAACCAAGCATGAGCTAGGGGCCCAGAGTGCTGCATTTTACGCATTCACCAATGCAATCATGCGAAGATACATTTTTTGACCCAAAGAGACAAACCATGACCATTTCCATGTACCAAGCCAGTGTGCCGCGCATTGCCAATATGTTGACCAATCTGGAACACCTGCTCGGCAAAGCCCATACCCATATAGAAACCAAAAAATGGAACGAAGCCGCGCTAACGAACTTTCGTTTGTACCCGGACATGTTTCCACTGACACGCCAAGTGCAAATCGCCTGCGATACCGCCAAGGGTGTGGTCGCGCGGCTGGCGGGCGTGGATATTCCTGCGTATGAAGACAATGAAGTGACGATCGCCGACTTGTTACATAGGGTTGCCAAAACCAAAGCGTTTGTAGAAGGTTTCAACGCCTCACACATCGACGGCACCGAGGACAAAGACATCGTCACCAAACGCGGCGATGTGGAAACGCATTACAAAGGCATGCAGTTTTTACTCAACCACGCCATGCCGAATATTTATTTTCATGTGACCACGGTGTACGCTATTCTGCGCCACAACGGTGTGGAAATCGGTAAGCGCGACTATCTGGGTAAAGTCTAAACAGTCCAATTAAAAACGCCGCTTGTTCGCAAGCTCTTGCACCGGCGGTTTTTTATTTGTGGCTCAGCGCGTTGCTCACCAACTTGGCGGTGATGTCCACAATTTGAATCATGCGGTCGTAGGGCATGCGGGTGGGGCCTATCACTCCTAATGTCCCAACCACTTGCCCGTCCACTTCGTAGTTGGCGCTGACCACCGACAACTCTTCGAACGGCACGATCTGGCTTTCGCCGCCTATGTAAATACGCACGCCCTCGGCCTGGTTGGACATGTCCAGCAAACGCATGAGTTGCGCTTTTTGTTCGAACAAATCAAACGCGCGACGCAACTGACCCATGTCGCTGGAAAAATCAGACACCGACAGCAAATTGCGCTCGCCGCTGATGACCACTTCATCTTCCGTCGAGTTGATGGCCTCGGAACTGAACTGCACCGCTGCTTGCATCAGTGAGGCGATTTCGCTGCGTAACTTTTCAACTTCCATTTGCAAACGCTGGCGTACTTCTTCTATGCCCATGCCCACAAAATTGGCATTCAAGTAATTGGAGGCTTCAATCAACTGTGACTGGCTGATGTCTGTGTCGGTGAAGATGACGCGGTTTTGCACGTCCCCGTCCGGCGACACAATGATGACCAAGACACGCCGGTCAGACAATCGCAAAAATTCAATATGGTGGAACACCGAGCCACGGCGCGGCGACATGACCACGCCGACAAAATGAGACAGATTCGACAAAAGGCTGGCCGCATTGGCAATCACTTTTTGCGGCTGCTCGGGTGCCAGTGAATGCGTTGGCAAATCTCCCCGACTGACAGTGAGCATGGTGTCTACAAACAGCCGGTAGCCTTTGGCAGTGGGAATACGCCCTGCCGAGGTGTGCGGGCTGACGATGAGCCCGAGTTCCTCGAGATCGGCCATGACATTTCGCACCGTGGCAGGCGACAATTCGATGCCGTTGGCACGTGACAAGGTGCGCGAACCCACCGGTTGGCCATCCGCAATATAGCGCTCAACCAGGGTTTTCAGCAGAAACTTGGCACGGTCATCGAGCATGGTCATCCTTTCGAATCATTTTAATGATGTAATTTGCCCATGAGCCTGACTTTCCGCCACATCGCCCTGATCGGCAAACACCACTCTGCTTTCAACAGCGCGCCGCCCGCCCAGGCCAGGCAGTTATTGACTTCGCTCACGCAATGGCTTCAACACCTAGGAGCTGAGGTATTTCTGGAAAAGGATTCAGCCCAGCAAATCGGGTTGGATGTGGCGCCCACGCTGGATGTGCCGGGCATTGCAAGCCGCTGCGATCTGGCTTTGGTGGTTGGCGGTGACGGCACCATGCTCGGCTTCGGGCGCCAGTTGGCACCGCACGGCGTGCCCCTGATTGGCATCAACCAAGGGCGACTGGGGTTCATCACTGATATCGCGCTGGATCAACTGGAAGCCAAGCTCGAGCCCATGCTCAACGGCGAATACGAACAAGACCACCGGGTCATGATGCAGGCGCAGGTATGGCGCGGTACAGAATTGATTTTGGAGGCGCAGGCCTTGAATGACGTGGTAGTCAACAGGGGCGCCACCACCGGCATGGTCGAGTTACGCGTGAGCGTTGACGGTCATTTCGTGGCTAACCAACGGGCTGACGGCTTGATCATCGCCACACCCACAGGCTCGACTGCATATTCCCTATCCGCGGGCGGTCCTTTGCTACAACCCTCGCTGGGCGGCTTGGTCATGGTGCCTATCGCGCCGCATACCTTGTCAAACAGGCCGCTGGTGCTTGCTGATAAGGCAGAAATTCAAATTGAACTGGTGGCCGGTCGCGACGCCAGCGCCAATTTCGATATGCAATCTCTGGCTTCATTGGTTATCGGCGATCAGGTCAAGGTGCGCAAATCACAACACCATGCGGTATTTCTCCACCCCCGAGGCTGGAGTTACTTTGACACACTCAGACAAAAATTGCATTGGAACGAGGGAGGTTCATGAGTTTGCAACGCATCAGCTTGCGCGACTTTGTCATCGTGCGGCAACTGGAACTCGACATCAGCAACGGATTCAGCGTACTCAGCGGCGAAACCGGCGCGGGCAAATCCATTTTGATAGACGCGCTGCAATTGGTGTTGGGCGCACGCGCTGACGCTGGCGTGGTGCGTGAAGGCGCCACACGCACCGAAATCAGCGCCGGTTTTGCAGCGGGTGCGGTGTTCAACCAATGGCTGACAGACAACGGCTTCGACGAAAGCGACGAACTGCTGCTCAGGCGCAGCATTGACGCGCAAGGCAAGAGCCGGGCTTGGATCAACGGCAGCGCAGCCACTGCGGCGCAATTGCGTGAGATCGGTGACCAACTGGTCGACATACACGGCCAACACGCTTGGCAAAG
>CANHLD010000152.1 GCA_947461325.1 Comamonadaceae bacterium | reverse complement strand
GTTACCAGAATCACCAGATAGGTGAGGATCAATATGACGACTGGCTTATTGACTTTCATCGGATCTGCTTTGGCAGGGTATCCAGCAGCTTTGAGCGTGGCGCTCAGGTTAGCAGAGATGACTGCATCGCGGCTTTTCTTTTCATCCGACAAATTTTTCAACGCGTCTTCGGCTTTTTTCACAGCCTTGGGATCAACTGGGTCAGCCACTTTGAGTGCTTCCAGTTTTTTCTCTGCTGCTTCTTTGGCAGCAGCGATGTCTTCAGGCGTCACGACTGTGGAGATGACCGTTTCACCCACTTTGATAATGGCAGGTGTGCCAGCTGGTGCAATTTCATTGGAATAGCTGACCGAGTTGCTGGCCAGTTTTTGCTTGGCAATGTCACATGAAGAAGTGAACTTCACAGTACCCGTGGGGTTGAACTGGAATGAACATTCTGCCGGGTCAGCCACCACCACCACTTTGTTGGCTTGCTGTGCAGCATGCAAATCAGGGTTAGCCGCTTTGGTCAATTGCTCGAACACAAAGAAGTAGCTGACCACAGCCAGTAAACAGCCCAACATGATGATGGGCTTGCGACCTATCTTGTCAGACAGTGCGCCGAAGACGATGAAGAAAGGTGTGCCGATGATGAGGGAAGCCGCCACAAACAAGTTGGCGGTCGGTCCGTCAACTTTGAGCGACTGGGTCAGGAAAAACAGCGCGTAGAACTGCCCGGTGTACCAGACCACGGCTTGGCCTGCAGTCAATCCGATCAGGGCCAAGATCACAATCTTCAAATTTTTCCATTGGCCAAACGACTCGGTCAAAGGTGCTTTGGAAGTCTTTCCTTCGGCTTTCATTTTGGTGAAAGCAGGTGATTCATTCATGGACAAGCGGATGTAGACGGACACAGCCAGCAAAGCGATGGACACCAAGAAAGGAATGCGCCAGCCCCAATCTTCAAAGGCCTCTTCACCCAACGCAGTACGAGTGCCCAAAATCACCAGCAAGGACAGGAACAATCCCAGCGTAGCCGTGGTTTGAATCCATGAGGTGTAGGCGCCGCGTTTACCGTGCGGTGCGTGTTCGGCCACATAGGTGGCAGCCCCGCCGTATTCACCGCCGAGCGCCAAACCTTGCAACAAACGCAAGGCGATCAAGATCACCGGCGCTGCCACACCAATGCTGGCATAGGTCGGCAAAATACCCACAATAAAGGTTGACAAACCCATGATGAGAATGGTGACCAGGAACGTGTATTTGCGCCCGATCATGTCGCCTAAACGGCCAAAGAAAATAGCGCCGAAAGGACGCACGATAAAGCCTGCGGCAAAAGCCAGCAGCGCGAAAATGAAGGCAGAACCTTGGTCCAGTCCGCTGAAGAACTGCTTGGCAATGATGGCTGCCAATGAACCATACAAGTAAAAGTCATACCACTCGAACACCGTACCGAGCGATGAGGCAAAAATAACTTTCTTTTCTTCCGACGACATTGGTCGGTCTTCATGCACGATGGCCATGGTGTCTCCTTTGGGTTGCCCGCTGAATAGGGGTCTGTCCTTATTTTGGTTGTAACTACTTGCCAGCGACTGACACATAACTGAACAAGGGCTGACAACCCTAGGGCAAACCCTTTAAACGCATTTCACAATATGAATTAATTAGCGCTTGCGTTGAATGCCTGCAGGCAAATTCACAGCTGATGTCCAAGCTGGACTGCGGTACCAGTCATTGCCGTCTAAAAATTCACGCAGCATCGGCAAGGCGTCCAAGCCCCAAAACATTTCGCCGTCTGCCTGAATGCTGGGCACCCCAAACACACCATCGGCAATGGCTTGCTCGGTGTTATGACGCAAGGTTTCTTTCACTTCATCCGCATCTGGTGAACGTGCTGGTTGCAAAGTGCGGGCCAAGGCTTCCAAGCGCTGGCTGTCACTGGGGTCAAGACCTCCACACCAGACATGTTTAAACACCGATTCACAAACATGTCGGTTGGGATGTCCGTTGGGGTCGCAGGCAATAGCCAATCGCAACAACGGCAATGGGTTGAAAGGATGCGCGGCTGGCATTTGCAGATCCAAGCCTTGTTGTCGCGCCAACCACAGCGACTGGCGGTATGTCCATTCGCGTTTTCCGGCCACTTCAACCGGCCCCAACTGCCCGTGGTGTTTCAACAAACCACCAAATAACACCGGCTTGTAAACCACCTGATAACTCAAGCCTTGCAAGGTGCGCGGCAATTGGTCAAATGCCAAATAGGCATACGGGCTGATCACATCGAAATAAAAAGTGAGTTGGTGCATTTCAGGCCTTGTTGAAATGTTGTTCTATGCGCTGCGCAAGACGTTGCCAAACAGCACGTTGGTGTTGCGGAGAACTCATGCCCCAGCGGGCAATTTCATCGATGCTGCGTAAACACCCGTGGCATTCATCCGCACCGGTTTTCATGATGCACACCGACATGCAAGGTGAAGCCAAGGCCTGGTCCTCAGGCACCTGCTGCACCTGCTGCCAGCGTTGACGCAGACTTTGCCAAGGGGTGTGCGGCTCTGTCATGTCAGTCCACCGTCAAACGCAACAGCGGCGCACCTTCAGCCACTTGATCGCCGGGCGCGTACAACAACTCGGCCACCGTACCGTTACCGGGTGCTGCCACGGTATGTTCCATCTTCATGGCTTCCATCACAGCCAGCGCTTGTCCGGCCAACACTTTGTCCCCGGTTTTGACAGCAAATGACAACAGCTTGCCGGGCATAGGAGCCGCCAAGTTTCCGCCAATCGCCGCGTCTTGCGTCTCATAGGCCAAGGGGTCTGACCAATGCAAACTGGCTTCACCGGCATCGGTAAACACATGCCATTGGCTTGCCTGCGCATACACATGACAACGGAAATGCTGTTCGCCCCAAGTCAATTGCAATTGCCCGGCCACATCACGCCAACTGAAAGCTGCTTCCTGCCCGGCCATCTGTAAACGCATACCGTCGCGAACGAAACAGGTCAGCGCTGCTGTGTGCTTTTCGCCATGAGAATCAAACTGGAAGTTGCGCACAGAGCGACCTTGCATCAACCAGCTTTGGCGAACCGACCACGGATCCACCCAGTCTTCAACAGACTGTTGCTCGGCGCGCAACATGGCCGCTACCACTGCCGCGATGCAATGCTGTGTAGACACCGTTTGCTGGTGAAACAACACGGCTTTTTCACGCTCGATCAAAGCCGTGTCTAGGTGAGCTTTCGCAAAAGAATCTGTGCGGATCACGCGCCGGATGAAAGCCACATTGTTTTGCACACCGACGATGTGCAATTGCGCCAGTGCCACATCCAATCTGGCCAGCGCTTGCTCGCGGGTTTCTCCATGCACGATCAGCTTGGCAATCATAGAGTCGTAATAAGGACTGATGCTGTCGCCTTGTCTGACGCCGCTGTCCCAACGAACCTCAGACACTGCAAAGCGGCTAGCTGTTGGCGTCTGCAATACATGCAGCTGACCGATGGCCGGTAAAAAATCGTTGTCCGGCGTTTCGGCACAAATACGCGCTTCAATCGCGTGGCCGTGCACTTTGACTTGCGCTTGCGTAAGAGGCAAAGGCTCACCGCTGGCAATCCGCAATTGCCACTCGACCAAGTCCAAGCCCGTGACCGCTTCGGTGACGGGATGCTCGACCTGCAAGCGGGTGTTCATTTCCATGAAGAAAAAATCCATGCCGCGCTCGGTTTGCTCGACGATGAATTCCACCGTACCCGCGCCCACATAGTTCACCGCTTTGGCAGCCGCAACGGCTGCAGCACCCATGCGTTGTCGCATGTCTTCTGACAAGCCTGGTGCCGGAGATTCTTCCAACACCTTTTGGTGTCTGCGTTGCACAGAGCAATCTCGCTCATGCAAATGAATCACCTTGCCGTGTGTGTCACCAAACACCTGTATTTCAATGTGGCGCGGACGCTGCACATACTTTTCAATCAGCACCGCGTCATCGCCAAAACTGTTTTTGGCTTCGCGCTGACATGAAGCCAAGGCCTCGGCAAAATCACTTTCCTTGTGCACGATGCGCATGCCTTTGCCGCCGCCGCCCGCACTGGCTTTGATCAACACCGGAAAGCCAATGCGTACTGCTTCACTTGACAGCAATGCAGGCGATTGGTCTGCCCCGTGGTAGCCCGGCACCAGGGGCACACCGGCTTTTTCCATCAATTGTTTGGAAGCTGCTTTCAGACCCATGGCTTCAATGGCAGCCACACCGGGACCGATAAATACCAGCCCGGCGCGGGCGCACGCATTTGCAAAATCAGCGTTCTCGCTCAAGAAACCATAGCCGGGGTGAACGGCTTGCGCACCGGTTTGCAATGCTGCGTCCAGTATGCGCTGCCATTGCAAATAACTGTCTTGCACAGACGCGCCGCCAATATGCACCGCTTCGTCGCAAGCTTGCACATGCGCAACCTGAGCGTCTGCGTCGGAATACACAGCGACAGTGCGCACGCCCATGCGCTTAGCGGTGGCGGCGACGCGGCAAGCGATCTCGCC
>CANHLD010000151.1 GCA_947461325.1 Comamonadaceae bacterium | reverse complement strand
GTGCGTCAATTGGAGAACATTTGCCATTGGCTGACTGTGATGGCACCTGCACAAGCCATTGAGCCCAAAGATTTACCACCTGAAGTGTTGTCGCCAAGCGCCTCTTATGCTGCGGTCAGTGCTGTTGCGATTGGTTCATTGAATGGCGCAAGCCCTGAAACTGCGGTTGATGCGGTTCCAAGCACACCACCAAGCACTTTCAATGGACACGCAGGCATGCCCAAACCCTTGGTGTTGAACATGCCCGGTGAAGACTGGCAAAGTGGTTTGGAAGCGCAGGCCATGGCATTGCTGGTGGATGGTCGCACAGATGTATGGGACGAATTGACCAAACGATTTGAAGCAACCTTGATACAAACCGCGCTGGCGCATACACGCGGCAGACGCATAGATGCGGCGAATAAATTGGGCATCGGGCGCAACACCATCACACGGAAAATTCAAGAACTCGGTTTGGATGATTGAATGCGTTTAAATTAACGCGCAGATGATGTGCTGTGAACTAACTTGATCAACTGTTTGCAAGATGGACGATCACCGGCGTGTGATCGCTGGGGCGTTCGTTTTTACGCGGTGCTTTGTCGATGGTGCAAGCCGCAACCTGACTTTTCAATACGTTGGAAACCAGAATATGGTCTATGCGCAAACCCCGGTTACGCCGGAACGCAAACTCGCGGTAGTCCCACCAGGAATAACTTTTTTCCAGCTGATCAAACAGCCTGAAAGCGTCCACCAGGCCTAACTCAATCAGTGCTTGAAAATGCGTGCGTTCTTCGTTGGTGCAATGGATGGTGCCTGCCAACGCCACCGGGTCCCACACATCCCGGTCGTCAACGGTGATATTGAAGTCACCCATCAAAACCAGTTTGTCGTGGCGCGTCAGTTCGTCTTTCAGCCAACCGTGCAGAGCGGTCAACCAAGCCATTTTGTAAACAAATTTGTCGCTGTCAGGCGCTTGTCCATTCGGGAAATACGCACCGACCACACGCACACCGTTGACCGTGCCGGTGATGACACGCGCCATGTCATCGGCAAAACCGGGAATGTTGTGTACCACGTCGGTGATGGGGTGACGAGAAATCAGCGCCACGCCGTTATAAGTTTTCTGGCCGAAAAAAGCGACTTGGTAACCGGCGGCTTCAATCTCTGCGCGTGGAAATTTGTCGTCCGTGGTTTTGGTTTCTTGCAAAGCCAACACATCTATGGCTTCATCGCCGCTGTGTGCGTTCAGCCAGTCAAGGACTTGGGGCAGGCGTACGGTGAGAGAGTTGACGTTCCAGGTGGCGAGTTTCATGCAGTGGTTTTAGCTCGTGGTGATACCCAACTTACCCAGCAAAGCCTGGTCCCGCTGCCAATCCGGGTTGCCGGTGGTCAGCAGTTTGTCGCCATAAAAAATAGAGTTGGCACCGGCCATGAAACACAGCGCTTGAATGGCTTCGCCCATTTGTTGACGGCCGGCCGATAAACGCACACGCGCAGTCGGCATGGTGATGCGGGCCACTGCAATGGTGCGCACAAATTCCAGCAAGTCCAGTGATTCTGTGCCATGCAATGGCGTGCCTTCAACTTGCACCAAGTTGTTGATGGGCACGGACTCGGGATAGGGCTGCAGGTTGGCGAGTTGATGCACCAAGCCCGCACGTTGCTCGCGGCTTTCGCCCATGCCGACGATGCCGCCGCTGCAGACGTTCATGCCTGCGCTGCGCACATGCGCCAAGGTGTCCAAGCGCTCTTGGTAGTCGCGTGTGCTGATGATGTCGCCGTACAACTCGGGCGCGGTGTCTAAGTTGTGGTTGTAATAGTCCAGGCCTGCGTCTTTCAGGGTGTCTGCATGCGAGGCGCTCAACATGCCCAGCGTGCAACAGGCCTCCATGTCCAAGTCTTTGACCGCGCGAATCAGCTCGGCCACTTTTTCAATGTCGCGGTCTTTGGGCTCGCGCCAAGCAGCGCCCATGCAAAAACGCGTGGCACCGTTTTGTTTGGCTTCGACCGCCGCGGCTTTGACTGCATCTACATCCAGCATCTTTGAGGCTTCCACACCGGTGTCGTAATGCACTGATTGAGGACAGTAACCGCAGTCTTCGGGGCAGCCGCCGGTTTTGATGGACAACAGCGTAGAGAGTTGCACTTCATTCGGATTGAAATGTTCGCGGTGAATTTGCTGTGCCTTGAACATCAAATCGTTGAAAGGCAGATTGAACAGTTCTTCGATCGACTGGCGTGGCCATGTTTCATCAGCAGGCGCTGTGTCTTTGCGTGGCTTGATGAAATGAACGGCTTGTTGTGTGACTGCGGTGGGCATAAATAGACCAAGTAATGACTGAACAGACTGAATATAGCAATAAATAAACCCACAGCGCCTGAGGCTGACATCGCGCAGGATAATCACCGACTGATCAATCGGTTTGTTATTTCATTACGAGGTTTTATCTGAGCTCACTATCCACCCAACTCGTGCAACGCAGCTTGCACAGTGTCTGGCACCCTTGTACCCAAATGCAGCACCACGAAACCGTGCCGCTGGTGGCGGTTCACCACGGAAGCGGACCTTGGCTGTATGACCATGATGGCAACCGTTACTTGGATGCCATCAGTTCCTGGTGGGTGAATTTGTTCGGTCACGCCAACCCGCGCATCAACTCGGCCTTGAAGCAGCAACTCGAGACATTGGAACACGCCATGCTGGCCGGTTTCACCCACGAGCCGGTGGTGGCTTTGTCCGAAAAACTCTCGGCCTTGACTGGCGGTGTTTTGGGTCACTGCTTTTATGCGTCAGACGGCGCATCGGCTGTGGAGATAGCGCTCAAGATGAGTTTTCACAGTTGGCGCAACCGTGGCTTGGGTGATAAAAAAGAGTTTGTGTGTCTGAAAGGCGGTTACCACGGTGAAACCGTGGGTGCTTTAGGCGTGACTGATGTGCCCATTTTCAGAGATGCGTACGACGCTTTGCTCAAACCCGCACATTGCCTGATGTCAGCGGATGCCAAACAAGCCATAGACGGCGAAACTGCGGATCAGGTCGCACTGCGCGCAGCGCGTGAACTCGAAACACTGTTGCAAGCGCGTGCCGCGCATATCAGCGCTGTCATCATTGAGCCTTTGGTGCAATGCGCGGGTGGTATGGCCATGCACAGTCCGCTGTATGTGCAAGAGGTGCGGCGTTTGTGCACGGCGTTCAACGTGCATTTGATCGCTGATGAAATCGCTGTCGGTTGCGGCCGCACAGGAAAGTTTTTTGCCTGCGAGCATGCAGACATTTGGCCGGATTTTTTATGTCTGTCCAAAGGTATCAGCGGCGGTTATTTGCCTTTGTCGTTGGTGATGACGCGCGATGAGGTGTACCAATCGTTTTACAGCGACAGCATGGCGCGTGGTTTTTTACATTCGCATTCGTATACCGGCAACCCGCTGGCTTGCCGAGCCGCGCTGGCTACGTTGGAGATTTTTGAAGAGGACGATGTGCTGGCGCAAAACCTCTTGCGTGCTGCCAAGCTGAGCCAGGCCTTAAAGCCCTTAGCGACACATTCCAAGGTGAAACACTTCAGGCGGCAGGGCTTGATCTGGGCGTTTGATGCGCAAGTGGATGACCCGCAACTGGCCGCTACGTTTTCACGACGATTTTTCGCCAGTGCTTTAAAGCATGAATTGCTGTTGCGTCCCATTGGCACCACGGTTTATCTGATGCCGCCTTATATCTTGAGCGACGCAGACACCGGCTTGCTGGCAGAGCGTTTGCAAACGGTGTTTGACGAGGTGATACACGCATGAGTTTCACGCAGTTGGACACCTTGAAATCGCATTTGAATGCGATTGATACGCAAGGACTGCGAAGAGTCAGGCGCAATGTGGAGTCTGTGTGCCAACCGCACCTGGTGGTCGATGGCGAGCCCTTGCTGGCGTTCAACAGTAACGATTATTTGGGACTTGCTTCTCACCCGTTGGTAGTTGAAGCATTGAAAGAGGGTGCCTCGCTGTATGGTGCAGGCAGCGGCGCATCCCATTTGATCAGCGGGCATTCGCAGGCGCATGATCGCTTGGAAGAATTGCTGGCCTCGATGTTGTCGCCATATTTGCCAAGTGTGCGAGTGCTGTCATTTAGCACCGGCTACATGGCGAACCTGGGTGTGCTCTCGGCCATGGCGGATATGGCCAAAGGCGATATCACATTTTTTTCTGATGCCCTCAACCATGCATCGCTGATCGACGGCATACGTTTAAGCCGTCAACCCTGTCAGGTGTATGCGCATGCGGATGCTGCCGATTTATCGTTGAAACTTTCGTTGTGTCATAGCGGCTGCAAAGTGGTGGTGACGGACGGTGTGTTCAGTATGGACGGCGATATTGCACCGCTGCAAAATTTACTGCGCTTGTGCGAACAACACGGTGCTTGGTTGTTGGTGGATGACGCGCACGGCTTTGGCGTGTTGGGTGACAGTGGCGCTGGTGTGTTGCAGCATTTCAATCTGCACTCCGAGCAGTTGATTTACATGGGTACGCTGGGCAAGGCAGCGGGTGTGTCCGGTGCGTTTGTG
>CANHLD010000150.1 GCA_947461325.1 Comamonadaceae bacterium | reverse complement strand
GTGCTGCAGTACCTGGGAGAATCGATAGCCGCTTTGGGATTATTGACACACACCCGCTCAATCAACACCGAATACCCTGCAGGTAAAAACTCATTGACTTGGTTTGCATTTCTATACACCACGCGATTTTGCGTATTGAAAATAGGAATGAAATTTGAAGAATTAGTCAGCACTTGCAGTTTTTTCAATTCGTTCAATGTAGGCTGCATGACATTGGCCACAGTCACTGAGTTGGCGCCGGTACCAAAAACTTTGGAACATTGGCTGAAGTCAGGGGTGGGCAGGATGGCTGCACCCGCATCAGCGCCTGCATCCACCACACCGTAAGGCACAACTTCGCAATCTGCAGGAATATTTTTGTCGCTGAGTGTGTCGGAATTATTTCCGGCATACGTAGAGACAGCTTCGTTGACGGTTTTGATTTGATCCGCCACTGATTTGGCTTGTTCAATCCAGGATCTGTATTCCAAGATTTGGTAAACGGCAACAGTGACCCCAACCGCCAAGACCAAGGCCAATGACAATTCAATCAAGCTGAAGCCTTGTTGGCTGTATCGGGTGCTGTACTTTTGCAGGAATATTTTTTTGTCCATGTCAATCTTTCACAAAGGGATGTGAATCGGAAAAATCTGTTTTAGTTGGTTACTGCTTTACTTCACTTTTTGCGGCGTATTCGCAGTTGAAATACCTGATTGCAATTCCATGGCGGTGCCGAAAAAACCAGCCATCATCAAACCCAAAATCAAACCGCAAATCACCAGCAGACCGCTGTTCAATTTCGCTGCGCTGGCTTCAATAGAAGCTGCAAGCCGGTCAATGGAGCCCACCCCGATCTTGACAAACGCTTCTACCGGGTTTCGCCGTTCGGCAGCATCTTGTATGCGGTCTTCCAAATACTGGTTCAATACCCCGGTTTGAAATGCATCGCCAAAGGTGGATGAATTGGGGCGAGACAAGCGCGTGAGAATTTCACGGATATGCCAACTCATCCAAGGAGAACTGAACCGCAAAGAACGCTCTAAAGATGAACGCAAAGACACACCGGAGCGCATCAATGTTGACAAAGACACAATAAGCATGGCGCCTGAAAAATCACGGTATAAAACCCAGGGTGGATATTTGTCTAATACGCGGCGAATACCGCTCGTCCATCTGGGCAAGCTATAGAGAAAAAGCACGATCAGCAGAAAAAAACTCAAAATAATATAGACGCCGTATTTTTGAACTGTGGTGGCTGTGGCATACAGCACCCTGCCTAGAAAGGGCCATTTTTCAGGCGGAAGAATTGAGCTCAGAATAGGAACGACCTCTGTCGAAAACCCATACAACATGGCGTAAAAAACAACAATCATGACGATGGGGTAAACCACCGCTTTGCGCGCCACACCTTTGAGGTGATCGATCTTTTCGACGGTGGTGGCTAAAAATTTCAGCCCTGAGGCCAACGCTTGGTCGCCTGAGGTTTGGACGGCATCCAGCATGATTAACTCTGAATCCGCCGCTACGCCTCGCAACGCCTCAGACAGTGAACCTGTTTGCATTCGCTTCAATATATGCAGAAACAGCGGTGCGGTGGCCTGTTTGCGTTGGCGGGCACGTGATTCGTATTTGCGCAAAGTGGTGAACAAGGGAATCTTGTCATCCAATGTCATGCCGAGGTCAAAATAAAAATCAGCGCGCCTGGCGCGTAAATCCATTTGCCCTTGCCAGATGAGAAATTGTTTGACGACATCAATCATTGCTTAACTCGTTGGCACTGATTTTGAGTTTTTGCGGAGGACCAAAAACTTTTTCGAAATGGTATGGATCCACATTACCTTGTGACATTTGGTACAAAGCATGGCCCCAGGCCGGCTTGCCTGTCATGTTCTGGTTGTTGAATGCGGATGTTTGTGAATTACGCCAGTATTCAAAGGCTTTCAAATCCTGTTCATTACTGAGGTATTCAAGCAACTTCAAATCGGGATCAATGATTTCTGCCGCCACGGTGACACCTTTGACACCTGCGTGCCCGCCTTTGATTTTGGACAGATTGGGTGGCAGGCAATGAGGGCAACCGTTCTCACTGGCGACAAAAACATGGTTGACATCCAAGTAAAACAATGCCTCATACACCAGTAATTCAGCGGGTGTCATTGCTTGGGTGGCGGGGATTTTGCAGTGCTCACAGTTTTTCGGTATCAAGGATTGATACACCAAAGAAGAGATGAATTCAGGACGGCAAATATCTGAGCGCTTGAGGCCGATTTGCGGAGAGGTCAGTCTGGAAATGATGCCCAATGCGGAGGTGGCATGAACAGTGGTCATCAATTTATGACCGGTTTGAATGGCGGTGTAGGCGATTTGGGCAGACAAACTGTCGCGAATTTCCCCGAACATACCCACATCTGGGTCCATGCGCAAAAAGGCCATCATTGAGCTGGCAAAAGGATTGACAGCATCTGTTTTTTCGTTGCCGGCAGCTCGTTGAACGGATAGATGCGACACGCCTGGTATTTGGTATTCCACTGGATCTTCAATGGAAATGATTTTTCTGTCGCCCGCCCTGGCCAGTTGTGTCATCAGAGCGCTCAAGGTGGTGGTTTTTCCTGAGCCTGTGATACCTGCAATAAAGATGCCTCCGTTGGCTGTGCCCAACGCATCATTCAAAGTATCAGACTGCCATTCAGTAAAGCCAAGCTTGGTGAGCGCCAAAGATTCACTGGCATCGGTTCGGACGTCTGTCTTGAGCACGCGCATGATGACGTCATAGCCGCTGACAGCAGGGTGGCTCTGATAGCGCAAACCATAGCTTGAACGATTGATGGTCATAGGAATCAGCGCTGACTGTGTGGCATTCAAATTGAAAGCGACTTCTGAGCGCGAGCGTTCTTCCGCCATCAAGGTGTAAATAGCAGACATCGCCTGTGTCACCGTGGTTTCGTCATATGTTTTGACATCCCGCATCAGGCCGTCACGGCGAATTCTGAGGTGAGCCTTGTCAAGGCGAACTTCAAAATGCACATCCGAAGCGTTCAATTCAATACACATTTTGATGACTGCGCGAAACCACTCGATGGGCTCTGAGCTGTCAACAATGCTTTGCACCACATCACTGTTGATTTTTTTTTGATCTTTGTTTTGTTGGTTCCGGTTGTCTTTGGTGTTGAGTGCAAAGGATTTGAGGGTGAGCATTTCGCTCGTGTAGTAGCCTTCAAACAAATAATTGAACCGGATGCCTTGTTGCACCAAATAGAACCAATTCGAACTGCCTTGCTCTTCTTGTGTGCTGATGATGACAAATTTTCTATCGTGCAATTCAAGTGCCAGCAGAGAATCTTTCTTGGCTTCATTCAATACGATGACTGGGTTTTTGCCATGCGTCAACATGGATTTGAAGGCAGGATATTCGTGGTACAGGCTCAGATGGCCTAAATTTTTAAAATAACTTTTGGAATTCTTTTTGGCAGAAGCCTCATTGGGAGGCCCTGAACTTAAATCGCTTGCCATGGTCAATTTTTTCCGGGTAACGGTTGGGCATTGACTGGCAAATTGGCTGCAGTTTTTCGTTGCAGTGTGTTGATTTCACCATCTTGTTGTATTTGATATTGCAATATAGATTGGCCTTGCGGACTGGCAAACAGTTGTATGGTTTTGTCTGCAGTTGTTTTGCCTTTTTCTTTAGATTTGCCCGAAACCATGGCTAACGGGGCTCTTTTAAAAAGGGTAATGCTTTCACTGTCGTAGTTCAGAATTTCCCAATTTTGAAAACTTGATCCTATTTTTAACGGGACTTGGTGTATTTTGTTATTGATGATGATTTCAGCTGTGTAGTTGTTATTGATACCTTTGATAGACCAGAGTTTGGGGTCATGTTCAACAAATGCGGGTAACGGCAAAGGCTTGGCGAGCGCAATAGCCGATGGCAAAACTTCGTTTTTAACTTCAGGCTTGGCCACCAAGACGGGGTTGGCTTTTTTCAATTTGGCCGCCTCAATGGCTGCATCCACTGTGGGTGAATCTGCATGTGCGTGAATGCAGCTCAAGTACAGAGCGCAGTAAATGATCAAGGTGAAATTATTTGTACAAGGCATAGTAGCTACCTTTGAGTGCGTACACAATGTTTCCCTGACTGTTCTCAGGAAATTGCAATTCAAGTGTTTCAGGGACAACGAATGGATATAAATTCAAGCTGTCCAGACTCCACAAGTCATGCGTGATGGACCACGTGCCTCGCAACACCGGATGAGTGAGGCTTTCCAGTGACCCTTGAGCGGCGTCTGGAAATAACTTCGGTTTATCCATGGAGAGCGAAATATTTTCAATCAATGAAATATCTTGCAATTGGCTACTGAAAATACGCAGCACTTGATTAGATGTAGGCAAGGTTTCACGGCTGAGAATTTTTTTATTCAATAGCGGTGCCAATGCATGTGTGGTCGTTGCAGACGACACACCGGGTTTGGCTGGGTCCATGTTTTCAGTGGTGTTTGAGAACGCTACCGGAATAGAACTGAACAATTCAGTGAAATTGCCGTACTCTCTTTGCCAAAAGGCGATGCATTCTTGGGAGTTG
>CANHLD010000149.1 GCA_947461325.1 Comamonadaceae bacterium | reverse complement strand
CTCACCTGCTGCATGGCTCATGCTTGGCCAAAGTGCCGCGCCCGGGAGAGCGGTGGCAACAACCAAGGTGCTGCCTTTTTGAATAAACCGACGACGTGATGACAAACTCATGTTGACTCCTTGAACAATATTTCACAAAGTAAATTGCCGTTTGAAACGCAAAAAACCCCAGACGCGACGAGCGCGTATGGGGCTTTTTTGCTCCTTCAAGAAACCGGCTTTCTTGACGGTTCTTTGAAATTGATATGGACAAATCGTAAATCCGGTTTTCAATACCGTAAGTAGTATTTACCCTAGATTGAATGCTTGCTTGATTTTGACGATCAATTTGAAAGCTTACTCACCATGTCTGGCCAACGGTGACGCCAAGGTTGAGCCGCTTCAAATGCGGCTGAAGCGCGCAACACCATGGCATCACCTAAATGCTTGCCACTGATTTGCAGACCTACCGGCAAGCCCTCTTTCGTCCAGCCTGCGGGCACGGTGGCAGCAGGTTGACCGGTCATGTTCATCGGGTAGGTGAAATGCAACCACTCGGTGTTTTGCACTTCACGACCATTGATGCTTGTAGGTCCCTGTATACCTACTTCAAAAGGCGCCACCGCAAGCGTAGGTGTCAACAGCAAATCGTACTTACGCATCATTCGCCACATTTTGTTGTTGACATGCTTTCGCATCACCATCGCATCTGTCAACTGCTCGTCTGTGAACGTCGTAGACAGCAATGCCGCTAAGTGCGGCGACATCTTGTCTCCCAGTTTGCGAGCCATGGCGCGCATGCCTTTCAAGTCAGACTCACGCACCACCATGCCCCAGAAAGCATCAAACGGATTGTCCCAGCCTGGGTTGGCTTCTTCCACAATACATCCCAGGTCGCGCTCAAAAACTTTGACGGCATTTGCCACGATCTGTGCTACTTGTGGATCGACAGCGGCATAACCCCAGTCAGGGCTGAAAGCCACTCGCAAACCTTTGAGGTCACCTTGCAGTGACTTCATCCAATCAAAATCTTTTTCATATGGCAACGTGCGGTTGTCACGATCGTCAGGACCGGCGATGACCGACAGCATCAATGCGCTGTCTGCAACCGTTCTGCTCATGGGCCCGATGTGCTCCAGCGCCTCCCAGCTGGAGACTCCCGGATAACGTTCGTCCTTGACGCCTGGATACAAAGGCACCCTGCCCATCGAAGCCTTCATGCCGAACAAACCACAAAAACTGCTGGGGATACGAACCGAACCGCCACCATCACTGCCAAGCGCCAAAGGCACCATGCCGCTGGCAACAGCTGCCCCGGAACCTGCGCTAGAGCCTCCCGGCGTCATATCGGTGTTCCATGGGTTGCGCGACGTATCGAATACGGGGTTATGGCCCACACCGCTGTAGCCAAATTCAGGCACATTGGTTTTACCCATGATGATGGCGTCAGCGTCGCGCATACGCTCGACCACCACGTCATCCTCTTCAGGCACGAAATTCTCATAGGCCCATGAGCCTGACGCAGTTTTGATACCTGCGGTGCAAATCAAATCTTTTACACCATAAGGAACGCCGGCGAATGGTCCTAGCTTTTCGCCGTTCATGATGCGTTTTTCTTGCTCCTTGGCGGTCTTGCGTGCCAGTTCAGGGGTAGGTGTACAAAACGCATGCAACTGCGGTTCAAGCTCGTCCATGCGATGCAGCAAGGCATCCACGACTTCAACCGGTGAGAGTTGTTTGCTGCGAACCATCGATGCCAGGGTAATGGCATCCATACTGCAAATATCATTTTTCAATGCCATTTTTTTCTCCCTGAAGAATGAAAATTGCTTGCGCCTAAATCACCGTGGATTCAAGAGGCGAGTAACTGTTTGATCTGCTTGTCAATGAACGCGGTATCCACAGGATTGGCGCCACCGCCTGCGAAATGCCCCCACACACCGGGGATCGGAACACAGACAGCATTAGGCATGTGCTTGACTTCACGTTCGTTGTCCACCACGGGAAAGTACAAATCCATCTCGCCTGGCATGACCACCGCCTTGGCTTTGATCGCGCCCAATGCTTTTTTGAAGTCGCCCTTGAAAACCGGGTTGTCGCTGATGTCACCGTGCTGCCAAGACCACAGCATCGCCAACAAGTTATTCGCGTCACGGCGCAGAAAAAATCCTTCCCAAAACCCAATCAGGAAATCTTCCAACGAAGAAAAGCCAAGTTCGCGCCAAAGTTCTTGCATATAAAACGGTTGCGACAAACCCCAACCAGCGTAAACACGACCAACTGCACGCAAACCTTTGGTAGGTGGTGTGCTGTACCAACCGTTATTCCAAGCGGCGTCTGCACTCAGAGCCACACGAACGCCCTCGAGAAAAACAAAATTATGCGGTGCGGTTTTGGCTGACCCACAAAACGGCGCAATACGCTCAACCATGTCTGGAAATAAACATCCCCATTGATTGGTTTGCTGAGCGCCCATGGACCAACCCACCACCAATTTGATTTTTTGGATGCCAAATTTTTCAGTGACCAGTCGATGCTGCAACATCACGTTGTCGTACAAAGTGACATTGGGAAAGCGCGACAAGTTGTAAGGCTCCGGCGTATTGCTCGGCGATGAAGACAAGCCATTTCCCAACATATTGGGGACAATGATGAAATAGTGGTCTGGGTCCAGCGCCATGCCTTTGCCAATCAACCATTCGTTATCTGTATGCTGACCTGAGTACCAGGTCGGATAAACAATCACATTGCTTTTATCAGCATTCAACTTACCGTATGTTTTGTAAGCCAGATGTGCGTCACGCAATGTTGCTCCGTGCTGAAGCACCACATTGCCCAATTGAAAAATTTCGTAGTCCATATTTTCTCCGTGAACTCTTTTGGCTGAAAGTGACTCTTGTGCCTTACTGATGAAGACACAAGAGTCGTTAGTAGCAGCTATGCACTGCCTCAGGTTCAGGCTTCAGACTTGCCGGTGTTGCTAGAGATCACCCAATAGGCAATTGCACCTACGATGAAGGCAGAAAAGGCAGTGGAAAGATGCGGGTAATTTTTCTCAACCAACAATGCAACAGCAGAGCCAATAGCCCAAGCCGCCAATGCTGTGAATCGCCATTCTTCATGCTCCTCTGTGCCTGGACGCAACAAATACAAGTCCACCAAAATAATGGCGCCGATCGGCGGCACCACGACACCCAGCAATGACAGCCAAGGAATAAACAGCGCCCATACATTGGCTGCAGCAATCACGATACCGACCACGGCCAAGATGACAGCTGCGACGCGCATTTTTCCGTTGGAGATACGCGACCAACCGACAGCCGAGTTGTAGAGGCAATGTGAGCAAACAGAGCCTAGGTTAAACAACAGAAAAGCAAATGCAATGACTGATAGCACGGGCGAATGTTGAGCCAACATATAACCGAACATGTTGTCACTGCCGAAGGGCTGTGGATCTGGCAAAGCCAGCGCAGCAGTCATCACACCACCTACCAACATGGCAAACATATTGGCAAATGGGAATGCTGAAAAAGTAGCGATCAACGAACCCTTGGTGTCTTGCGCCCAACGGTTGAAGTCAGGAGTGACCGTACCGGCATCAATGAACAAGGCCAACACGATGGTCAGGCCGATGCCAAATGCCATGGAGCTTTCGGGCTTGGTACCTGCATAAGCAATGACTGCGTCCCAACCGGAAACAGATGCGGCATCCAATGCCACCCAACCCCCGAGCACCACGAACAAAGGCACAGAAATCAAACCGATCCAATGCAATCCGCGGATACCGACAAAGGTAATGCCCAGATAAAGCAAACCGGCGATCACTGTCATCGTCAAATAGTCAACGGCAAAGGATGTATGAATCAAGTTGCCGGTGATGCCTGTTTGCACTGCATACCAACCTAACAACAAGGTGGACAACAATGCAGAAGCAATCGTTGCACCTTTTTTACCAAACACAATAGAGGCCAGCAATGCAAAGTTCAGCCCCCTGGTCGTACCTAAGACACCGAGTGAACCGACGTAGGCCAACATCATCAGGTTGCCAATCACCATGGCCCAGAACGCACGCATGAAACCCATGCTTGCCACCAGAATGGAGCCTGTCATAGCGCCGGTAATGATCATCGGAAAGCCTACCCACACGGTCGCTACCGAAAAAGTGCTTCTGCGTGCACTCATGGGCACGGGCGTGTGTTCGTACTCCTCACCCAGTACCTCTTCGTGTATCAATTCGTTGTTACTCATTTAAAGTCTCCAATAGAAGGTATTGCACTTACACAGACACTGCTTTGTTGATGAGATACAAAGTCAGTGATCCAGAATGAATACGAGCGCAAAACTTCTGCGGAAGTAAATCAACCGGAAAACAAAAAGCTCCATGGCATTCGCATGCCTATGGAGCTTTGTTGCACCTGACAAATCCCGACAGTACTGGCGGGATTTGTTTTTGATTGCAGTCAATGTAACGTTTAGTGCTTCTCATGAGACGGGTATATACCCCTTAGATTGATACCATTTTGAAAAATAAAATGAAGTTGAATCGCTACCTATGTATTCCTTTTGAATTGATTGGTTTCATATTTCATTTCAAAGCGCTCACCAACTG
>CANHLD010000148.1 GCA_947461325.1 Comamonadaceae bacterium | reverse complement strand
GGCGGCATTGCCCGGTGCGCGTGGCGATGGCCAGCCTGTCACCACCTTGGTGGATGTGGAAGCGGGAACCCAGTTGGTGCATTATTTTGCCGGCCCCACCACCATGACTTTGTTGCTCAGTGGCTCAGGCGGTTACGGTTTTGTGTGTTGCATAGACAACCTGATTTCGCGCAATAAAGGCGGTAAAGCGTTTGTCAATTTGCAAGACGGCGAAACCTTGTGTGTGCCGTCTGTCGTTGGCGGGGGTAACGGTGCCGAGCCTTTGCCAATTGCCACTCACGTGGTCTGCGCATCTGCGGGCGGGCGCATACTCACGTTTGACATCACCGAACTCAAGGCCATGGAAAAAGGCGGTCGCGGTTTGATGCTGATGGACTTGGAAGACAAAGACAGCTTGGCGGGTGCTGCTGCATACACACGCTCCGTTTGTATTTTGGGTGTGGGGCGCGGTGGTAAAGCCCGTGATGAAACGCTGGAAATCAGAAGTTTGAATAATGCACGTGCAGCCAGAGCCCGCAAAGGCAAAGTGGCTGACCTCGGTTTCAAGCCCACCCATGTTTTACGGGTGTTGTAATTTCCGGTTCTTTTTTGAATCTGTTTAAAGGCAGACCCATGGCATTCAATTCCCGATGGAACCTCCATCGTTTCTTTTGGTGTGGCGCAACCTTATTTCTTGCTGCTCATGCGAACGCTCAAACTGAAGCAAAGCCTGCTGCGGTCGCCAAACCCGCCATGACCGTGACGGTAGCCCAGCCAACTGTTCAGCAACTCACCATGCGCTTGTCTGCCAATGGCACCGTGGCTGCTTGGCAAGAGGCCAGCATTGGCGCAGAAATTGGCGGTCTTCGATTGACCGAAGTACGGGTCAACGTGGGCGATCAAGTGAAAACCGGACAAGTGTTGGCCGTGTTTGCCAATGACAATGTGCTGACTGAAATCAACCAGGCCAAAGCCGCGCTCAATGAAGCGCGTGCGGTGGCTGCTGAAGCACAGGCGAATGCAGACCGTGCCCGCGCATTGCAGCCCAGCGGCGTGATCAGCGCGCAGCAGTTCAACAAAGACGTCACAGCTGAGGCGACTGCCAAAGCGCGGGTTGAATCCGCTGTGGCCAATTTGGCAGTGTATGAATTGCGCTTGCAGCAGACACAGGTGAAAGCACCTGACAGCGGTGTGATTTCTTCGCGCACAGCCAGTGTCGGCGCGGTTCTGGGTTTGGGCACTGAATTGTTCCGCATCATTCGCGGCAACCGTTTAGAGTGGCGCGCAGATTTGGTGTCCACCGAATTGTTTCGCATCAAGCCCGGACAAAAAGTTCGCATCACCGATTCCAGCGGGGGCGAGGTCAATGGCCAGGTCCGTATGCTGGCTCCCACCGTCGATGCGCAAAACCGCACCGGTATGGTCTATGTGGATTTGCCTTCTTCAGCACACAGCACGCTCAAACCGGGCATGTTTGTGCGCGGCGAATTTGAGTTCGGCAGCACACCGGCCATGTTGGTGCCGCAGCAGTCCTTGGTGGTGCGCGATGGGTTTCAAAAAGTGTATGTCGTGGGCCCCGACCAGCGAGTCAAATTGTTCAAAGTGACCGTCGGTCGCCGGCAAGGTGACATGATTGAAATCACCGACGGTTTACCCAAAGACGCGAATGTGGTGGTGCGTGGTGCCGGTTTTTTGACCGTGGGTGACTTGGTGAAAGTCGTGCCATGAATGTGTCCGCCTGGTCCATCCGCAACCCGGTCCCCGGCGTGGTGCTGTTTGTATTGTTGAGTTTTGCAGGTTTGATGTCCTTCAACAGCATGAAGGTACAAAATTTTCCCGACCTTGATTTGCCCACCATTGTCATCACCGCATCTTTGCCGGGGGCTTCGCCTGGACAAATGGAAACCGAGGTGGCGCGCAAAATTGAAAATGCGGTGGTTTCAGCCCAAGGCTTGAAAAATATTTACACCAAGGTGCAAGATGGCTCGGTGTTGATCACCTGTGAATTCAGGATTGAGAAGCCCATACAAGAGGCCTTGGATGAAATTCGCTCAGCGGTTAACTTGGCGCGCAGCGACTTGCCAAGTGACTTGCTCGAACCGATTGTCAAAAAACTCGACTTCACCGGTGGACCGGTATTGGCCTTTACCATCACTTCACCAAACTTCGATGAAGAAGGTTTGAGTTGGTTTGTCGACCAAACAGTGGTCAGGCGACTGCTCTCTATCAAAGGGGTGGGTGCTGTCAATCGGGTAGGTGGTGTTCAGCGACAGGTTGAAATCGCACTCGACCCAGTTCGCATGCAAGCCTTGCGTATTTCCGCCGCCGATGTGTCGCGCCAATTGCGCCAAGTACAAAGTGAAAGCGCTGGCGGACGCACCGATTTAGGTGGCAGTGAACAGCCTTTGCGGACTTTGGCTACCGTGGGTTCTGCCGCTGAATTGGCCGACCTTGAGATCGCGGTTGGACAGGGTGGCCGTGTTCGATTGCGCGACATCGCAACAGTGACCGACACCTTTGCAGAAAAGCGCTCGGCCGCTTATTTGAATGGCAAGCAGGTGGTCGGTTTTGAGGTGGCGCGCAGCCGAGGTGCCAGCGAGGTCGATGTCGGAGCCCGGGTATTCAAAGCATTGGAAGAATTGCGCACGGCCCATCCAGATGTGACCATCACCACGGCGTTTGACTTTGTCACCCCGGTCAAGGACGAATACAACGCGTCGTTGATTTTGTTGTACGAGGGCGCCTTGCTGGCAGTGCTGGTGGTGTGGTTGTTTTTGCGCGATTTGCGCGCCACGTTTGTGTCTGCGGTGGCCTTGCCCTTGTCAGTGTTGCCCGCCTTCATTGGCATGTGGTATTTGGGTTTTTCTATCAACGTCATCAGCTTATTGGCGTTGTCGTTGGTGGTGGGTATTTTGGTGGATGACGCTATCGTGGAGGTGGAGAACATCGAGCGGCATTTGCACATGGGCAAAACGCCTTTCGCTGCGGCCATGGAAGCGGCTGATGAAATCGGACTGGCTGTGATTGCCACCACCTTTACTTTGGTGGCGGTGTTCTTGCCCACTGCATTCATGAGTGGTGTGCCGGGTAAATTTTTTGTGCAATTTGGTTGGACTGCTGCGTTGGCGGTGTTCGCTTCGTTGGTGGTGGCGCGTATTCTCACGCCCATGATGGCCGCCTACATGCTCAAGTCTTCGAACAAACCGGTCGTGGTGCCTTTTTGGATGCCTACTTATTTGCGCATGGTGCGCTGGTGTTTGCACCATCGGTTTTGGACAGCCTTGGGTGCTGCTACTTTTTTCATCGCCTCGCTCAGCCTGATTCCTTTGTTGCCCACCGGTTTTATTCCGCCCGATGACAATTCGCAAACGCAGGTAGGCATCGAATTACCGCCCGGTACATCGCTGGCGTTCACCCAAAAAACCGCTGAAGAAGTGCGCCAACGCGTCATCAGCTTGCCGCAGGTCAAGTCGGTCTACACCACCATCGGTGGCGGCTCCGCAGGGTCAGACCCCAGCATGCCGCAGGCCAGTGCTGAAACCCGCATGGCCACACTTACCATCCAATTGACAGCGCGAGGCGAGAGGCCGCGCAAAGGTGTGATTGAAAAACAAATACGCCAAATGTTGTCTGACATGCCGGGCATGCGGGTCAAGGTCGGGCTGGGTGCATCCGGCGAAAAATACCTGGTCATGTTGACGGGCGATGACCCCACCGTCTTGCAGCAAACCGCCACCGCATTTGAGCGTGAGTTGCGCGCTATACCTGGACTGGGGTCGGTCAACTCAAGCGCCAGTTTGGTGCGTCAGGAAATTGCGGTGTTGCCGGACTTTGCGCGTGCCGCCGATCTCGGCGTGACCAGCGCCGCTATCGGTGAAACTCTGCGTATCGCCACCATGGGGGACTACAACGTGGCATTGCCCAAGTTGAACTTGGCGCAACGCCAAGTGCCCATCATGGTCAAACTGGCAGACAGTGCGCGTCAAGATTTGGACTTGCTGGGGCGCTTGACCGTGCCCGGTGCGCGAGGACCGGTTTTGCTGGCTGAGGTCGCGCGCCTAGAGCCCAGCGGCGGCCCGGCAGTGATTGACCGTTACAACCGCGAACGCAATATCCAATTCCAAATTGAACTCTCGGGGGTGGGCTTGGGCGACGCCAAAGAAGCATTGAAAAATTTGTCTACGGTGAAACAACTGCCGCCCGGTATCAAGTTGGTTGAAGTGGGTGATGCTGAGGTGATGGAGGAGTTGTTTGCCAGTTTTGCG
This sequence comes from Comamonadaceae bacterium, assembly GCA_947461325.1. Lineage (GTDB taxonomy): Bacteria > Pseudomonadota > Gammaproteobacteria > Burkholderiales > Burkholderiaceae_C > Limnohabitans. The sequence goes on along the minus strand of CANHLD010000148.1, from coordinate 390 downwards.
GTTGCCATGCTGACCGGTATTTTGTGTATTTACTTGGTACTGGTGTTGTTATTCAAAAGCGTGTTGCACCCTGTCACCATTTTGGCGGCCTTGCCACTGTCTATAGGCGGTGCGTTTGTGGCTTTGTTATTGACTGGCAAGAGTTTCTCTATGCCGTCACTCATCGGCTTGATCATGCTCATGGGCGTGGCCACCAAAAACTCTATTTTGCTGGTGGAGTACGCCATTGTGGCGGAGCGGGACTTGGGCTTGAGCCGTTTTGACGCCCTCATGGACGCCTGCGAAAAGCGGGCTCGCCCCATCATCATGACCACCATTGCCATGGGCGCCGGCATGTTGCCAATTGCCGCCGGTTGGGGCAGTTCCGATTCAAGCTTTCGCTCACCGATG
>CANHLD010000147.1 GCA_947461325.1 Comamonadaceae bacterium | reverse complement strand
CAGTGCGCTCGCCAGTGTGGTTTTGAATGGCAAGGGCCAGCGTGTCTTCGCAAACGAGTTGCACGCCATTCAACTTGCCGCCGTTCAACATCATTCGGTACAAAGCCGCCATGCCGCGCGCTGTGCCGTAAGCACCGCCGCCGGGTACGCCTGCGGTTTGCCACGCACGGTTGGTGCTTTCATCTCGCAAGCGTTGACCCATGGGTACATCTGCATCTGGTTCGTAAAGATAGGCTAGTCTGTGTGACTGCGCCTCTGGCAAGCCCATGAACAAATCATCTTCCAAACCCAGCGGCGCGATGACCAACCGAGAAACTGCCTCGCGAAAATCCATGCCCGTGACAGCTTCAATCACCATGGCCAGTACCCAGTGCGCGCTCAAGCCGTGGTAGTGCACCCTCGATCCGGGCGTCCATTGCAACGGGAAGTCACACACAGCTTGCAAAATGTTTTCATGGTCTTGCCACATGCTTGCAGGAATATCGGCATCCGGAAAACCCGCTTGGTGTGTGATGAGTTGCAGCAACGTGATGTCTTGTTTGCCGTGGGCTGCAAACCCGGGCAAATGTTCTGCCACCCGGTCACTAAACCGCAATTTCCCTTGGTCATTCAACACCCACAATGCCGTGGCAACCAGTATTTTGGTGTTCGAGTAAAGCAAGTACACATGGTCGTTGTCGGCAGCCATTGCTTGTGTGTCAGCGGCGTGGCCGATACCGGTTCGTGACATGCCCAAACTTTGGTTGACCAGCAGTTGCCCGCGCCATGCCAAGGCAATTTGGCACCCGGGATAGCGGTGTTCTGCAATATGCCTATTGATCAGTGAAACCAACTGCTGAAGCTTGTCTGGGTGGACGGGACTATGGTCTGGTGTAGTTTGCGTCAGAGGAAATGTCATAGGTGTTATTCAAAAAAAGGAAAGGGCGTTTGAAAGATATCTTCCTGCAAGTGCTGGCAAATCACGTATTCCCTTGAGCCTTCAAAATCAATCCCCGGTAAACAGCGGTGTGTGCAGGGGTTGCCACACCCAGTTGCAAGCCGAGTTGGTGAATACGTCCTGATAACCAAGGTAACTCCAACGGCTTGCCGCGTTCTAAGTCTTCGGACATGGAGGAGCGAAACGATGGCGGTGCAGCTTGCAGTGTTTTCATGTATTCATCAGCTATGCCTGCACGCACCTTTTGACCATGGGCTATGGCGACCGCTACCGATTCCTCGATCAACTGTTGCATGAAAGCGGTGGATTCAGGGTGGCTGAAAATTTCACCTGCACGAGCTCGCAACAGAGATGTGCAACCGGAAAACGCCGCCAGCCCCATGAATTTTTCCCAGATGATGGTGTCAATGTCATCCACCAAGTTCACATCCAAGGCATTGCATTTGCTTCCCCATTCACCAAATGCATGCATGACCGGATCGTTACCGGCTTTGTCTGCGACCACACGGTGAAATCCGCCCGGGCTTTTGATCACGCCGGGGCTGTCAATCACCGCAGACACATAAATCACGCCACCGCGCACTTGGGCCTGTGGCAATTCTTTGCGGATCATGGCGACACTGTCGATGCCGTTTTGCAAAGTCAAAACGCGGGTTTGGTCTGACACGACAGCGTTCAAAGATTGTGCAGCGTTCACGGTGTCAGTCAGTTTGACCGCCAACACCACCAATTCGACAGCACCGACAGATGCCATATCGTCGGTGGCTTTCACCTGCGGCAACATCAGGTCTTTGCCCGGCATTTGAATGCTGAGGCCGTGTTTCTGCATGGCTTGCAAATGTGCGCCTCTTGCGATGAAAGTGATGTCTGCGCCTGCGGCCTGCAAACGGGCTCCGACGTAGGCACCGACAGCGCCTGAACCCATGATGGCTATTTTCATAGTGTGTCTCCTTAAATTGATCTTAACGATCTCGTTGTCTGCCCGTTAACGGCTGATGTAGCTTAAATACTTATGTGCCGCCGCAGGGATGCGTGAAATTTAAGCACAGGGTTTTGATGCATCTCAAGGCGTGCGCAAATCGTCCTGAACTATCATGTCTTTATTCATCTGGCAACCGCCATGAAACAGGGAGTCTATTTGTGAAAAAGTTGTTGTTAATCCTGTTGTCCATATCGATGGCTATCGTCCCTTTGAGCGCGGTCACCAAGGATGTCCCTGTTGCCCCTGAAGTCCTGCCCCAAGAGGTCTACAAACAACCTGTGCCCGGTCTTTCCAAGAAAGACATGCAAAAGTTTTTAAAGGGTGAAAAGGTATTCACCAATTTCTGGATGGCGGTCAACAACCCGGTCATCCCTTTGGTTTGGGATTTGTCGCAAACAGGACCTGCAGGCGGCGAGTGGGGCTTAGGCCCGATGTTCATGGCCACCAATTGCGCCGGTTGTCATTTGAACGCTGGTCGTGGCCGTGCGCTAGACACCAATGGTTTACGCGTATTTCAGCAACTTCTTCGCGTGTCCGTTGCCGGGCAAGGCCCGCACGGCGGCCCTAAACCAGACTCCAACTATGGTTTGGACATTCAAATGTTCGACATGGTCACACGCGCCGACCCAGATGCCAGAGCCGGTGAGGGCGAGGTGTTTGTGGATTGGGTGAAAAGCAATTTCACATTTCCTGATGGCAGCGAGATTGAATTGCGCAAGCCCAGTGTACGAATCGAAAATTTGAATTTCGGGCCACTGTCGGACAATATTTTGACTTCTCTCAGAAACACGCAAGCTATTTTGGGCGTGGGGTATTTGGAAGCTGTCAGTGAAAAAGATATATTGAAATTGGCCGAGAAGCAAAAGTCTTTGGGGCTCAACGGACACCCCAATTACGTGCGCGACGACATCAATAAAAAAACCGTCATGGGCCGGTTTGGTTGGAAAGCCAACCAGCCAAGTATCAGGCAGCAAATTGCAGCGGCCTTCCATAGCGATATCGGGGTGACTTCAGCGGTTTACCCAGAGCAAAATTGCACGCCAGTTCAAAAAGAATGTTTGGTTGCCATCAAAGGGGATAAGCCCGAGTTGCGCCCAGAGCTCTGGGACACCATCACATTTTGGTCGCAATCTCTTGACGTTCCAGCACAGCGCAATCGGGATACTGCCGAATTCAAAAGCGGCGAAAAACTCTTTGATGCAGCGGGCTGTTCAGGCTGTCATGTGCCCGAATTGCGCACGGGCAAATACGCTGCGGTGCCTCAAATCTCTAACAAATTGATCCGCCCCTATACCGACTTGTTGCTGCACGACATGGGCCCGGATTTGGCTGATGGCCGTCCTGATTTCAAAGCCAGCGGCTCCGAGTGGCGCACACCGCCATTATGGGGAGTGGGTTTGTCCATGCAGGTGAATGCCAGCAACTCTTTTTTGCATGATGGCCGGGCGCGTAACTTGGTGGAAGCCATTGTGTGGCATGGCGGCGAAGCCAAATCAGCCAAAGACAAATTCGTGGCCTTCACCGCAAAGCAGCGGGATGATTTGATTTATTTCTTATCGTCCATTTAGCGAGCACTGTTATTTCAAACGTAGGTGGTTTTGCCAAAGCGGCCGAAGCGAAACAACAACGCAGGCAATATCAACAAGTTCAACACGGTGGAAGTCAACAAGCCACCAACGATGATGCTCGCCATGGGGCCTTCAATTTCTCGCCCCGGTTCACCGCTGCCAATGACCAAGGGCAATAACCCCAAGGCTGTGACGATGGCTGTCATCAAAATAGAAGGTAGTCGCTCAGATGCGCCTTTGATGGCAGTTTCCAACCCCCAAGGCAGTCCATCAACCTCTACCAATTGTTTGTAGCAAGACACCAGCATGATGGTGTTGCGCAGCGTGATGCCAAATAAAGTCACGAAACCCACCAATGAGCCAATGGACAACCAACCGCTGGTCAACATCACAGCCAATACGCCGCCGATCAAGGCGAACGGTAGATTGAGTAAAGTGATCAGCAGGTTGCGTAAATTGCCAAGCGCAAGATACAAAAGCAACATCACGCCTGCCATGGCCAATGCAGCATGCGTCAATAACTCATTGCGCGCCTGTCGCAGGGCGACCGCATCACCGCCAATGCCCACATAGTTGCCCGGCGCTAAACCGGTTTTGGCGACCACGGCTTTGACATCGTTGACAAACGAGGGCATATCGCGTCCACTGATATTGCTGGTGATGGTTTGCACCCGTTTGCCGTCTTTGCGCAAAATTTTGCTGCGGCCGTTGGTCTCGCGCACATCAGCCACATCCGACAAAGTGAACCAACCGCCATCTGCCATCGGGAAACGCAATTGCTGAATGCGATGCAAAGCTGAACGCTGCTGCGGTGAGGCGATCGCAACCAAGGGAATCACACGGTCTTCATGAACCACTTGTGCGACTTCTATGCCGCCGTAAAACGTGCGGATCACGTCCAGTACCTCAGTTGTGTGCAAACCCTTTTGTGCGATTTTTTGAGGATCCAAGCGAAATTCCAACTGAGGTGTGCCGGGTTGCGACTGCGTGGTCACATCATGCGCGCCCGGAATCGCCGCAATGGCTTGCGCCAACAGATTGGCGTCACGGTCCAGCAAGTCCAAGTCTTGACCAAATATCTCAATCACAAACTCAGCCGCATACCCAGAGACCGTTTCTTCAATGCGTTCTGCCAAAAAAGTATTGATGGAAAAACT
>CANHLD010000146.1 GCA_947461325.1 Comamonadaceae bacterium | reverse complement strand
TATTCGTGCGCACCTCGCGCGGCATGGAGCCCACGCCCTACGCCTTGCATTTGGTTGAGCCCATTGGCTACGCGCTCAGCACCTTGCAAAACGCCTTGAATCAGCGCGACAGTTTTGACCCGGCCACCAGCGAGCGCACCTTCACTCTGGGCTTGACCGACATAGGCGAGATTTATTTCATGCCCACGCTGATGGCCATGCTCTCGCGCGAAGCCCCGCACATCAAGATCAGCACTTTGCGCCCCAACACCGGCCACTTGAGTGACGACATGGCTGCAGGCAATGTCGACATCGCCATTGGTTTGCTGCCCAGCCTGACCACCGGTTTTTTTCAAAGACGATTGTTCAAGCAGCGTTATGTGTGCATCTTCCGCCAAGGCCACCCCAAAGCCCGCAACCCGATCAGCCTGGCGCAATACAAATCACTGCCGCATGTGGGCGTGACCTCGGCTAACACCGGACACAGTGAGGTAGATGAATGGATGACCCGCAAAGGCATCGCGCGTGACATCCATTTGCACGTGCCGCACTTTGTGGCGGTGGGTCATATTTTGCAAAGCTCGGATTTAATAGCCACCGTGCCCGAGCGTTTCGCGCTTAAGTGCGCCGAGCCGTTTCAACTGGAAGCCTCACCCCTGCCATTCAAGCTGCCAGACATTGCCATCAATTTGTTTTGGCACGCCAAGTACAACCGCGAACCGGCGAATATGTGGTTGCGACAAAAAATGGTGGCGTTGTTTGGTGAGTAGCTATGTGTTTTTGTGAAGACTTGTGACGAGAAATAAATTCACGGCATACGTGTTGCTTGCCAAGACACCATGCGTAGCTGTCCCTTGGTTTTTTGCCATACGCTGTGATATCGAAGCATCAGCTTGAGTGGTTTTTGTCCAATTCGCACATCGTATTTCCCCTGTCCGGTCAATATGGCCACGCATCCATAGATGCGCACCGAATCATTTGAATGCTCGATGAATTCATAGACCGTATCGCCCTTGCGCATGGAATCGAGGTAACTGGTTTTGCTGTCCACGACAGCACTGTTTCTGACATATACAAGTTCATCGTCTAACAGTTGCGCCATGGTGTCTAAATCGTTTTTCATTTGAGCGGACAAGCGCTGTTGCTCTGCGTGCAATACCTCGGCGGCATCTGGTGGGGCGCATTCCTGTGTCAGCGCTGGCCCCATACCGCCAATGCACAAAACAAATATGAGGATGCTGTCTTTTATCAAGTATTTCATGAGACTCCCTTTTGATCAAAACTTTAATAGAAAGCGTTGTCATTATCTTTATCTGCAAGCATATAAAAGAATCTGAATAATTTCACTTTCTTGGCATTGAACTGCTTAGAGTAGTATTGGATACTAATTTTCTTTTTTAGTGCAAGGAATAACGCCGTAAAGCGAGCCTTAGGATCCTCAGAGACTCTCTCTCATCCGAGGGGGGGATTTAAGTCCATTTACCACCTCTGCTGAACCGTTTCTTGCGCGGTGGCTTGGGTGTTTTGATCATCTCATCTGCCATTCAATGCAAATGACTTTTCGCTCCTTTAGTTCAGGTGTTAAAGGTCTGTGAAACATTCATTACAACAAAAAGGGGACACCATGAACGGACTTTCTGGATTAAATAAATCACCGCAAGGTGTGGTCATTGGATTAGTACAACTGCAACTACCCGTGGTAGAAAGTGTTGCTCAGTTAAATGCGCAGACCCACAAAATTGTGCAAATGGTTTCAAAGGCACGCAAAAGCTACTCCGCAATGGATTTGGTTGTATTTCCGGAGTATGCGCTACACGGTTTGTCAATGAGTACCGATGACGAATTGATGGTGAGCTTGGATGGACCTGAAGTAAAAGCATTCAAAGCGGCATGCATCGCCAACAAAATTTGGGGCTGTTTTTCTATCATGGAAAAAAACCCGGTTGGAAATCCATACAACACAGGATTGATCATTGACGATACGGGTGAGTTACGTTTGTACTATCGAAAATTTCATCCTTGGACGCCGGTTGAACCCTGGGAACCAGGCAATATGGGTATTCCAGTCATTGATGGCCCCAAGGGACTCAAAATTGGATTGATCATTTGCCACGATGGGATGTTCCCGGAGATGGCCCGCGAATGCGCTTACAAGGGCGCAGAACTCATGATCCGCACAGCTGGCTATACAGCGCCCATTCGCAACAGTTGGAAAATCACTAACCAATCAAATGCATTTCAAAACCTGATGGCCACAGCCAGTGTGTGTCTTTGTGGAAGTGATGGGACATTTGACTCTATGGGTGAAGCTATGTTTTGTGACCATGAGGGACAAGTCATTGAAAGCGGTGGTGGTCGCAGCGATGAAATCATTTGTTCCGAAATTCGCCCTGATTTGATTCGTGAGGCACGCTTGAACTGGGGCGTAGAAAACAATATCTACCAACTGTGGCACAGAGGTTACGTCGCCGTCAAAGGCGGGGCCCAAGACTGCCCGTATTCCTTTATGAAAGATATGGTGAATGGCACATTTGCACTTCCTTGGGAAGCCGATGTGATTCATAAGGACGGTAGTTCATGTGGTTTTGAGCCGCCCTCTCGTTCCTACATTGGTGAACAAACCAATATGCTTGTGAAATGATCCCTGTAAATGGCCAGCGCATCCCAAAGGCATAGCCGTTTTTAATCATTGACCAGTTGACTTGAACGCCCCAAGGTCCAAATCAGACCCACACCCACAGACGTTCCGCGGTCTTGCAAATGCAAAGGGCTGCTGCTGTTGACCCCTTTGCCTGCGAAATCAGTGCGACTGAATGCAAACATCCGAACATCTTCATTGAGTGTGTGTGAAAGCGAAAGTTGTGTCCTAGGCGTGATCAATCCAGCTTTGGCGGTGTAAGAGCTGCGCGATGAAGTGGCGTATTGCGAAGGAACGCCGTACAGGTATTGGTTGAATGTCTGATCGCCGTAAATCAATCCTAGACTTCCTGAAAATCCCCAGCCACGTCCAATATCGCGTTTGTCGTAAGTGAGTTTGGGCTCAAAAGCCAGACCTCGGTAATGCACCCCGCTGTTGAACTCAAACACCCCGCGCAATGGCAACTCCAATCGAACCACAGAATCTTGGCTGGGACGCGCCAAGTTCAGTTTGACCCTGGGCCCAAATTCCAGCAAAAACCCCAGATCGGGCATACCGTCTCGCACTTTGACATCGTCGCTGGAGGCACGCAGTGCGCCGCCGAACCCAATGTCAAATTCTGCCAATGCGTTTTTTGACACTCTGGCGCCTAAGGTTCCCCCTGCGGCCCGCCACACAGGTCCTCGGTAAATGAACCATGGCAGCACAAGTGCTCGGCCTACATCGTCATCTGCGCCGGGGTAGGCAGGGCCAGTCAGACCAAAGCCAGCGACACCTGCTTCCCACAAGGGTTTTTGTACGCCTTCTACATCGGGTTCCGTTTGTGCATGCGACGCCGAAAAAAAAGAAAATCCTATTAAAGCCGAACAAAACCAACGCAATGTCAATCTTTTCATCGTCATCCTTAGCAAGCAGGTGCGCTTCACGCATTATTCACACATGCCCAGCGACATGATGCCCTCATGGTTAATGGGCTACTGACCTGCCCCCTGCAAGCCGCGTACTAACGTAAAGTTTGTGAAGTCAGTCACCAAGGACAATGACGGGCAAAGCACGTTGGGATGCAGACCACAGTTGCGGGCAAGCGCATGTTGTGTGTAGGTGAGTGTCTTTTTTCCAATCAGATAATTAGTTTCCTAATTCTGCAAAATTCAACTCAGTACTCACTAGGAAGCATCATCACCCAGTATTCCTGATACCAGCGGTTGAAGAAGTATTGAGGCGATTCAACACGAATTTATTACTTCGATTGATAACACTTACTCGCATCATTACATTAAATCTCGAGGAGAATTAATTGCTCTATTTGATTGATTTTTTTAATCGCATTGAGAGTGTAAACAATTAAATCAATTTGTTCTGAGGTTAGATCAATACTTAAATTTGTAGATAAACCGCTTAACTTCAAATCGTTTTTTTTCGTCATCACTTCAACACTTCTATTTAAAAAAACATTTGACATGTTTAATCCAAGCCAATCAATTAAGTAAAGAAGGCAGTCGAGATCTGGAAATGTTTCCCCTTTAAGCCATTTACGAATTGTTTCCCGACTGATTTTTAAAGTGTACTTTGATGAGACATACAAATCCCTAGACAGTTTTTCATTTGAAGGAAATTTTGGATACCGTTCAGAACAGCAGCGATAAAATTCCTTTGCGAAAGATTTTTTAATTGCCTCAGTTTTATTGTTCATATCAACTTAATATTTATATATCTTGAAACATAAAAAGATTTCTTAATGCTGGTAAAAATTGTCTTTGAATATTTATTATTAATATGTGACTCCAGAATGTTTGGAGATAATTTAATTGCTAACCAGGTCAGAAGATGAGCCCTCTGGCTGTATATTTCATCAGTGCCAATTCACCAAGACATTTTTTGCGGATGGCCTTTTAAGTGACATCTGGCTCCGTGCCGAAACCCCTTCGCTGTCTGAACTTACAGGACGGTGTGCCGTTTTCAACGATCAAGACGAATGGTAAAAATCCAGAGACTCTTGGTCTTCAAACTTACTCTACAAAAAACGATGCGTAAATCGTTCTAGTGATTAAAAATTGAGCTGATTATTTGGTGCGTG
>CANHLD010000145.1 GCA_947461325.1 Comamonadaceae bacterium | reverse complement strand
GACACTTCTGTTTACAGTTGTGCGGGTGCGCCGCTTTGGAATGGACAAGGCGAATGCATAGGCATGCTGGATTTAACCGGCGTCATGAGCCAAGAACGTCCCGAGTTGAAACATCTGGCAGCTTTGTCCTCACGCAGCATCAGCAATGCTTTTTTGCTGCGCCAGCCACATCACTTGCTGCTGCGCATGAATTGGCCCGGGCGACTTTTGGGCGATGACAACGACGGCTTGTTGCTTTTGAATGATGAGGGTGAAGTGCTCGGCGCCAATATGCTGGCACGCGACATGCTCCATATGGTGTCAGGTGCGCATGCACACGCCAACGATTTGTTTGCCATCCCCATGGGTTTGCTGTTTGATGCCGCTTGCGACAGTTTGCCCACGGATGTGCCGCTGTGGTCTGGTCTGACGCTGCAAGTGCGCAGCCAGTTGCAGCATGCTTGCAACAATTTGCAACAACCGGCTACTACAGGTGCATTGCAACAAATTCAGTCTGCCATGATCAGCAAAGCCATTTCACACGCCAAAGGCAATGTGTCTCAAGCAGCAAAGGCGCTTGGCATCAGCAGAGCCACGCTTTACCGAAAACTCTCGCGCAAAAACAACCCATAGCGCACTGAAAAATCAGCTCTCTGTAAGCATAGAATCAGCTTTTGCTAATTTTTTCGGAGCGTGACATGCAGGGATTGCTAAAATTTTCAAACGCTGTAGATCGTTTCAATACGTTGATCAACCGCTATGTGATTTGGTTGATCTTGGCCGCTACATTGATCAGTGCCATCAACGCTTTGGTGCGAAAAATATTCAACACCAGTTCAAACGCTTTTTTAGAAGTGCAATGGTATTTGTTTGCAGCTTCCTTTTTGCTGGCATCTTGCTATACCTTGCTGCAAAACGAGCACGTCAAAATCGACGTGGTGTATGCACGATTCACGCGACGGACACAAACCCAAATCGATATTTTTGGTTTTGCCTGCTTCATGCTTCCCATGTGCACCGCCGTGATGTGGTTTGGTGTGCCGTTTTTCTGGAAAGGCCTCATCAGCGGTGAAATGTCTTCCAACGCTGGTGGCTTAATCCGCTGGCCTGTCTACGCCATGATCCCACTGGGCTTTGGATTGTTGTGGTTACAAGGCTTGTCTGAATTGATCAAGCGCGTCGCCTTCCTTCAAGGAATCATCCCAGACCCGACACTCAAGGCCGGCGAAAAATCTGCCGAAGAAGAACTGGCCGAAGAAATTCGCAAGTTGACAGAATCCAAAACCCATCCACAGAACGCCTGAATCGGGAACGACCACCATGGAATTTTTTATACACAACCTCGCCCCAGTCATGTTCCTGGGACTGATTGTTTTTCTGATGCTGGGGTTCCCGGTAGCTTTCAGTTTGGGCGCATGCGGATTGTTTTTCGGCTTCATCGGGATTGAATTGGGCGTGTTGCCCGAGGCCTTGTTGCAAGCTTTGCCTTTGCGCATCTTCGGCATCATGCAAAACGACACCTTGCTGGCCATTCCTTTCTTCACGCTCATGGGCTTGATTCTGGAACGATCCGGCATGGCCGAGGACTTGCTCGATACCATCGGTCAATTGTTCGGTCCGGTTCGAGGCGGCTTGGCATTCGCCGTGATCTTTGTCGGTGCCTTGTTGGCAGCAACCACCGGTGTGGTGGCGGCATCCGTCATTTCCATGGGCTTGATTTCGCTGCCCATCATGTTGCGCTACGGCTATGACCGACGCATCGCGTCTGGCGTGATTGCCGCATCAGGCACCTTGGCACAAATCATCCCGCCGTCACTGGTGCTGATCATTTTGGCGGACCAACTCGGTCGCAGCGTCGGTGAAATGTACAAAGGCGCCTTCCTGCCAGGGTTCATATTGACCGGCTTGTATGTAATGTTCGTCATGGGCGTGGCCATCTTCCGCCCGCAATGGGTACCCGCATTGCCCTTGTCAGCCCGCACCATCCGCGAAGACAACGGCAAATCGGGTCTGGTTTCACTGTTGCTTCTGACGATTTTGTGTACGTTTTCCGCCGTGTATTTGGCGCAAAACTATCCAGCCATCGTGGACTACTTCAAAGGCAGCACAGGCTCCAATCCGGCCAGCGATGAAACCATCGTGGTGTCACTTTGCTGCGGTGTATTGTTGGCTTTTGTGCTGGCCGTGATCAATAAAACGACGCGTCTGGGTCTGCTATCCAACATGGCCGAGCGCGTGACTTTTGTATTGATTCCACCGCTCTTACTGATCTTCTTGGTGCTGGGCACGATCTTCTTGGGTATTGCCACCCCGACCGAAGGCGGTGCCATGGGTGCCTTGGGCGCCATCATCATGGCCACCGTGCGCGGACGGCTCAGCTATTCGCTGCTCAAACAGGCTTTAACCTCCACCACCAAATTGTCCAGCTTTGTGCTGTTCATCCTCATTGGTTCCACCTGTTTCAGTCTGGTATTTCAAGGCGTGGATGGACACATGTGGGTGGAACATTTGCTAGGCGATTTGCCGGGTGGCCAACTCGGTTTTCTGATCGTCGTCAACCTATTGATTTTTGTTCTCGCCTTCTTTTTGGACTTCTTTGAACTGGCCTTCATCGTGGTGCCGTTGCTCGGGCCCGTCGCAGAAAAACTCGGCATCGACCTGATATGGTTTGGCGTGTTGTTGGCCGTGAACATGCAAACATCGTTCATGCACCCGCCCTTTGGATTCGCGCTGTTTTATTTGCGCAGTGTGGCGCCGATCAAAGCCTATTTTGACAAGCCCACGCAAAAAGAAATTCAACCGGTCACCACCATGCAAATTTATTGGGGTGCCGTGCCTTACGTCATCATCCAAATCATCATGGTTGGCCTGATCATTGCCTTCCCTGAAATTGTGTCAAGCGGTCTGGACAAAGAAGAAGGCTTGAGTGCTGAGCAGGTTCAACTTGAAATGATGAACGCCACGCATGACTCGGACAATGCGGCTGACCCGTTTACTGCACCGGCACCCGGCACCGACGACCAAGCCAAGCCTGAAGATGACCCAATGAAAATGATGCAAGAGTCCATGGAAAAGGGGTCGAATAGCAAGTAAGTGTTGAGGCAGAGTCAGAGGCGCTGTCAAAGTGCGCGGCCTGACTAACAACCGCCCATGAAAAAAACCCCGTTGGTCTTTGGCCAACGGGGTTTTTTTACAGCGTTTGGGTTCAGAGCTTGACGCTTTGCATGTACCTGTCAAACGAAGCTTCTGAGAAACGGAACCACAGGTTTTGCTCTTTGCGGAACGCGCTGTAGTCGGTATAGACTTTTTTCCAGTTCGGGTTTTTGGCGCTGATGTCATCGTACAAAGCCATGGACTCTTTGAAAGCCACATCCATCAGGTCTTTGGGGAAGGGCAGGACTTTGGTTTTGCTGGCCACCAACTGCATCAAGGCAACTGGGTTGCGGGCATCGTACTTGGCTTGACAGTCCACATGGGCAAATGCGGATGCACATTCGATGATGGATTTGTTCACCGCAGACAAGTTGTTGAACGCCTTGTCATTGATGTAGAAGTCCAACTGAGGACCACCTTCCCACCAACCTGGGTAGTAATAAAACGGAGCCACCTTGTTGAAGCCGAGTTTTTGATCGTCATAAGGACCGATCCACTCGGCGGCGTCAATGGTGCCTTTTTCCAGCGCCTGGTAAATCTCACCGCCGGGAATGTTTTGCGGCACACCGCCCATGCGCTCAATCACTTTACCGGCGAAGCCACCAACGCGGAACTTCAAACCTTTCATGTCAGCGACAGATTTGATTTCCTTACGGAACCAACCGCCCATTTGCACGCCTGTGTTACCGGCTGGGAAATTGATGATGTTGTATTGTTTGTAAAACTCACGCATGAGTTTCATGCCGTTGCCCTGAAACATCCAAGATGACATTTGACGGCTATTCAAACCGAACGGAACCGCGCAACCGAGCGCAAATGTTTCATCTTTGCCGAAAAAATAGTAAGGGGCTGTGTGACCGATTTCGACCGTTCCGTTTTGAACACCATCGACCACGCCGAACGGAGGCATGAGTTCGCCAGCGGCATGGGTAGAGATGACGAATTTGCCGCCGCTGAGTTCACTGACTTTTTTGGCAAAAACTTCAGCAGAACCGTAAATAGTATCCAGTGATTTGGGGAAACTCGATGCCAAGCGCCAGCGAATGGCTTCCTGCGCATGTACGGCAGGCGCCATGCCCGCGCCGAGTATGCCTGCAATACCTGCATTTTTTAAGGCAGAACGACGATCCATGTGAACTCCAATCAAAGGTGGTTTTACTAGAAAAAAATTTTATCAGCCAACCAGTTTGAGATTGCTAACAGTGGAAGTATCGTCCGTATCAAGTAAGTGGGTAAAGCGTTGACGAACAGAGACTTCTATGCCCGCGCTGTCGAGTCCCAGCATGGACATGATTTTGACGGGGTCGCCATGGTCAGTGAACACATCGGGTACACCCAACCTGAGCACAGGAATGGTGACGCCAGCATCTTGCAAAGCTTCAAGCACAGCAGAACCAGCACCGCCCATCAGTGCGCCTTCTTCGACAGTCACCAATGCGTCGTGGCTGGCAGCCACCTGCAACAGCAATTCTGTATCCAAAGGCTTGGCCCAGCGCATATTGACCACCGTGATGTTCAAAGCATTTGCAGCCTGAAGCGCCGGGTAAAGCAAAGTGCCAAAAGCCAATATAGCAACGCCTTTGCCATGACGGCGGATTTCCCCTTTGCCGTATGGCAGCATGGACAAACCCGCTGACATGG
>CANHLD010000144.1 GCA_947461325.1 Comamonadaceae bacterium | reverse complement strand
TGGTGAAGTGATGATTGATGTCAATGGTTTTCAAATGCCTGCTTACCGAAGTATGCCGGCCCACAAAAATGCATGTCCGGTTGTATTGGTGGTGTCTGAAATTTTTGGTGTGCATGAATACATTGCGGACATCACCAGACGATTGGCCCGGCAAGGCTATATGGCCATAGCACCCGAGTTAATGGTGCGCCAAGGGGACCCCGGCAGCTACGCGGAAATGGGAAAACTCATTGCCGAGGTTGTTTCTAAAGTGCCAGACGCGCAAGTCATGGCCGATTTAGACGCGACGGCGGCGTGGGCAAACCAGAACGGCGGTGACGCCTCCAAGCTTGCCATCACAGGATTTTGCTGGGGTGGTCGGATTACCTGGATGTATGCCGCGCATCAGCCCAATGTCAAAGCTGCTGCTGCCTGGTACGGTAAATTAACAGGCGCCCGTTCCCCGCTGACACCCCAACATCCTCAAGATATAGCAGGTGACTTGAAAGTACCAGTACTGGGTGTTTACGGCAGTGCTGACACCGGCATTCCCATGGAGCATGTTTTGAAAATGCAAAACAGCTTGGCTCAAAATACAAGTACCGCGAAAAGTAACATCCATGTGTATGCGGATGTACCGCATGCTTTCCATGCTGACTACCGTGCAAGTTACCGTGAGTCACAAGCCAAAGATGCTTGGCAACGTATGCTTGATTGGTTTGCACAGCATGGTGTGGTTTGAAATTTTTGAAATGAGTATGTGATGAGTTTGACTTTGCTGGCTATTTTTGCGGGAACGCTCAGTGCTGGAGTCGGCAGTGTGTTGCTCGCCGCATTGTTTGCACGAGCGTTGATGACGCGGTTTACTCAGCATTTATTGAGTCTTGCCGCCGGTGCTTTGTTAGCCACAGCCTTCATGCATTTATTGCCTGAGGCATTTGAATCCGACATCACTCCGCAAGTGTTGTTCATGACTTTGCTGGCTGGCTTGGTTTTTTTCTTTCTTTTAGACAAAGCCGAGCTATGGCATCACGGACATGAGCACAGCCATGGGCAACACCACTCACACGCAGATGAGCACGCACACCTCGGTCATTTGCATTCGCATGCTGACTCACACAAACAAGAGGGGTTTGCTGGCAGTTGGGCCGTCTTGACTGGCGATAGCGTGCATGCTTTTGGTGACGGCATTTTGGTTGCTGCCGCCTTCATGACCAATTTCACATTGGGTGCGGCCGCATCTGTGGCGGTGCTGGCTCATGAAATACCGCATCACATGGGGGACTTAGCGGTTCTTCAGCGTGGGTTTGGTCGGGGGCGAACCGCCTTGCTGAAGTTGTGTCTCGCGGGCGGCGTCACTGTCATAGGTGGTGTGCTGGGCTATTTTTTGGTTGAGGGTCATGAAGCTTGGTTGCCGTTCATGCTGGTGATTGCCAGCAGCAGTTACGTGTATGTCGCCTTGGCGGATTTGATACCTCAGCTACAAAAGCGCTTGTCTGCTACGGAGACAGCCATGCAAATTACTTGGTTACTGGCGGGTATTGGATTAGTTACTTTGGCTACAAAACTGATGCATATTCACTAAGGCGAGTTGATGCCTGTCAACAAAGCGTGAATAAATTTCTTTGTCAATAGGCTTGGCGCATATGATGAACTCTCTTTCACACTCAAAGGAATTGACCATGGATCCCCATATCGCACAAAAAGCGCCTTACAAAGTAGACGTAGAGGCAGGCAAGAGCTATTACTGGTGTTCATGTGGTCAAAGTAAAGCTCAGCCTTTTTGCGATGGCTCACACAAAGGCTCTGAATTCACCCCGGTGAAATTCGACGCCGATGAAAGCAAGACCGTGTATTTTTGCGGCTGTAAGCACAGCGCGAATAAACCTTTGTGCGATGGCGCACACAATAAATTAGCTTGATCATCTAGGCCTCATCCTCTCTTCAGGGGATGAGGCTTGATTGTTTTCAGGTCATTAACCGCTGTGCCAACCAGACCATAGATGTGAGCAAAACGGCGATAGAACCGTATTTGAGTAAGCGTTGTTTAGCCTCGGTTTGCCGAACCAGCAGCAAAACCGGCACCGCCACCAGAACGACGGCAGACAGTTGACCGAGTTCAACCCCGAGGTTGAATGCAAACAAGGTTTCCAGAAAGTAGTTTGAAGACAGTCCGAGTTCTTTCAAACCGTTGGCGAATCCCATGCCGTGAATCAAGCCGAATAGAAATGCCAGTTTCCAGTGACTGATGTGAAAACGCTTTTGCAAATTGAGCACTGCAGAGACCATGATGGACAAAGCAATCAGGGACTCAATTAATTTATCCGGCAGACTGACCCAGCCGAAGACAGAGCAGGCCAGTGTGATGGAATGAGCCAATGTGAAAGCAGTGATCACTTTCAAGGCGAACTTTTCTGCCGAGCGGTTTGACGGTTGAAGGCCGGTGGGATCAGGCACTCGAATGGTCAGCATCAAACCCGGCAGCAACAGTGTCAACAAAAAAAGCAAATGGTCTGCGCCCTCCCAGATGTGCCTGACACCTTCTTTGGTGAACAGGCCTATGGTTGACCAGCGCTTGGTTTCTCCCAGCGCAAAACGCTGAATGGAGCTGGTCTGGTCAAACACCGAAGATATTTCATCATTGCGCATGACCAGCTTGAAAAACGCACGCCCGAGCTTGTCGTTTTGTGTGAAAAATTCATAGCGCACCACAATGAATTTCGCATCCGCCGGTAAGGCGCTGCCGCTGAAACGCTGACGCACGTACAAGCCGTCGTTATGCAAAACCACCGACTGCGACAAAAACGCCAGCGTGTTTGCCTTTTCATCCACTTCAATGGTCAATGACTTTTGAATGGCCTCTGTGATGGGTGCTTGCAAGGACAATAATTTGTCAGGTGCAGGTGGCGGTTCGTTGGGCTGTCCGGGCACTTGCAGCAGATTGCCCAGGTCACGCACGATAAAGTCGATTTCCAGCTGCAAACGCCCATCGGCTTCGCTGACTGTCAGGTAGCTGTTGCCGGTCTGGTGTGCGATGGCTAAGTTGCCACACAGGCAAAAAAGCATCAAGGTTTGAATCAGCCAAAAACGCAAGCTGAACAACATCTTGGGCACCAAAGACAGGTTCATGGTGTTGGGCTCAATGCTTCAAGCGTCAGAGGCTTAAGGCTTTGCGGGTATTCCTTGCGCAATTCAGTCAGCAGTTTTTTGAATTTTTTCTGCCCATCATCTTTGCCAATCACTTGTTGTTGAATGGCTTGAAGATAGTGAATGGCCAAAATGAATTTCACTTCTTCGGGGTTGATGTTATTTTCTTTGGCTTTGAGCAAGCGTTCACCAATCTCCATCAGTTCGAGCAATTCCTCTTTTGTTTGCGAAAAAGGTGCCAGCGGGTTGTCGGTGAAACTGTCATAAAAATGGTTTTTCAGTAGCAAATACCTGGCGTGATCAGCATGCGAGGCCTTGCCATCCAACTTGAGTGCGTCGCGGTAGTAATGCAATTGCGATACATACAAACCAATTTTGCTAGACATCTCCATTTTGAAACCGGCGCGCGCCAGTTCATTCAACAGCAAAGTGGACTCCAAGCCTTTGACGGCGCCGTGACTGATGATGTCCTGGTTAAACAGATCGCGGATTTCTTCCAGTGTTGCGCCGATTTGGTAGAGCGCCTTGGCTTTGACAGCGGCAGGCGGATTACCTGCCTGTAACTGGTAGGACTCTTGCAGTTTGGCTAAATAATTTTTACGCGCCTCGATCGTGATGGACTCGTGAGACCAAACAGTGGTGAAACAGAGCAAACCCCATACGATCGCGCACAAGCGAAGACACACAACGTCTCTCATTTTTCAGCAGGCGCAGGTGGAGGATCGAGTTTTTCACCACGGTAATAGGCTTGCGCACCGGCATGAACCGACATGCCAAAACGTCCTTTACCTGGATTGATCAATTGCAATTTGTCGGCGGCCTCCATCAATGCCGTAGTGACCAGATAGCCGTGGTAAAGCGGAAGATTGGGCAGTGTCACCAACAGGTACTTGCCGTTGTCCACCAAAATTTCCATTTGCAGTGGTGCAAATTCTTCAAACGGAGGCTCTCCTGTGAACATCAGGCGCGCATGTTGATAAGACAGCACTGCGCTTTTGACTTGGTCTGTTTTCAAAAGACTGGCTATGCGGGGCATATCATGCGTGCGGCTGACCATGGCGCGGCTCAAGGGTAGGTTTTCACGCAACACCGCCACCCAGGCGTCTCCGATCTCATCGCCTGTGTAGTCGGCGTGAGAAGTCATGATTTGCATATTGCTCTTGCGAAATACATTCCACAGGCGGTAAGGCGTATGTGCCAGCGCCTTGACCGCAGGAAACGAGGCAAGGGCGGTGACAAGCGAGAGGCGGGAGATAAATGATCGTCTTTGCATATAGGTGAGATTCCAAAAAAAAGAGCGAGTAGGACTCGCTCTTTTTGGCAAGCCTTGAGGGCTTTATTTTTTGCTGAAAATTTCCATCGGGCAGATGGTCGTCACGGCATAGTTTGGCACATCCACCACGTTGCTGATGCGCAGGTCACAGGCAACGCTGGCAACCACAAGTGCTTGCTCTTTGGTCAGGCCTTTGGTGGCCATCAGCCAGTCAAGCATGGTGATGAGTGAATTGCGGGCAGCCAATGTCACGTCGTTGGACAGGTTGGTCAAAGGTTTGATTTTTTCGCTGTCCAAGTAAGCCCACTGGGGTGGAATTTCACCGGCTTTTTTGAACGGGTAACCGACCACGGCGTGGAAGCTGTCAGGCTCGAGTTTCTTGATTTGTGAGCC